>DATJAL010000031.1 GCA_035516255.1 Chitinivibrionales bacterium
ACATGGCCTTTTTTCCAACAGAATTTTCTGAGGAACAGTTTTGCCCTGTTTTCAGTTTTCCCTATGAATTCAAAGGTTTCTAATTGACTAAAGCCCATATGCACAAGATAATTCCTGTGCAAGATGTTTTATAATTACCAAGAATAAAACGGGAATGAAAATTGAAAAAGTAAGTGTCATTGCGAGGAGCCTTGCGACGAAGCAATCTTCCGTGAGTCGTTCTTAGATTGTAAATTCTTTAAGACCTTTGTGCTCTTTGCGAGAAAATCTTCTTTGCAATAAAGGAGCCCTATGCTCATCCGTCCTATTTTTCCCGTCCTCTTCGTCCTATCATTCTTTTCCCTCACTCTCGCCAACACCCATTTCGTCGACGGCTCCTCAACCGGCTCCGACACCTACGCCGGCACGTCGGCAGCGCCGTGGAAAACCCTGCAGCACGCCGCGGACAACGTCGGCCCCGGTGATACCGTCATCGTCAAACCCGGCACCTACGCGGGTTTCGTGATGGGATGGGACAACCCGGAGAACGGTACGGCTTCGGCGCCCATCGTGTTTCTCGCGCAGACGGGCGCAATCATCAACAGCCGCAACAACAAGACGGCCGACGGCATCGACCTTGAGGGCGCCAGTTACATCGTGCTCGACGGGTTTATTGTCAAGAACGCCGGCACCATCACGCGCGCGGGCATACGCGCGGTGACCGACACGGGCGCGGTGATCCGCGACAACAGCATCGACAGCTGCGGCACGTGGGGCATTCTCACCGGGTTTGCCGAAAACGTGCTCATCGAGAACAATGTGTGTTCGCGCGCCGTGGTGCAGCACGGGATTTACTTCAGCAACAGCGCCGACCATCCGGTCATTCGGGGAAACCGGGTGTTCTCGAACAACGCGAACGGCATCCACATGAACGGCGACGTGTCGCAGGGCGGCGATGGCGTCATCTCTAACGCGCTCGTGGAGAACAACATCATCTACGACAACGGCAGGGCCGGCGGGTCGGGCATCAACTGCGACGGCGTGAAGAACTCGCGCTTCCAGAACAACCTGTTATACAACAACCACGCCAGCGGGATCTCGCTGTACCAGACCGACGCGAGCGAAGGCTCCACCTTCGACACGGTGGTGAACAACACCATCATCGAGGCTGCGGACGCGCGCTGGTGCGTCAACATCCAGAACACGCCCACCGGCATCATCCTGTATAACAACATACTTTACAATTACCACTCCTGGCACGGCAGCATCGACGTGGGCGGGGGGAGCACCGTCGGGCTCACGAGCGATTACAACATCGTGATGGACCGTCTCACGCCCGACGACAACACGGTCCTGACGCTGGCCCAGTGGCGCTCGCAGACCGGACAGGACATGCACTCGATCGTGGCGGCGCCGGCGCAGCTGTTCGTGAACCCCGACAGCGGGAACTATCACCTGCTTGACACGTGCGTCGCGGTCGACAAGGGCACTTCGCAGTTCGCGCCCAGCAGGGACATCGAAGGCACGGCAAGGCCGCAGGGAAAGGGGTTTGACATAGGCGCGTACGAGGCGGGGAACGGGGCGGGGGTACTTTATTCCGGCAATGGCGTCCGGTTGAATGAAAAGCCGGTGGTGCGATTTGACACGAAAAGGCATTTGGTGACATTCGCGGGAATGGATGGGGAAAACATATCGGCAGTAGCAATATATTCCGTTGCGGGAAAATGCCTGGTGAATAATTCCACAGCAGGCGTACGGATGATGACATGGCGGCCTTGCGCGCCGGGGACGTATGTTGCGGTTGTCAATATTGGCCGAGCATCAGCAAAAGCTACTTTTGTTGTCGATAAATAAAAGGTCTCTTTCAAAGAGTGCAAAAACGGAAAAAGGAGACTGCCATGTCCATCCTTCCTATTTTTCCTGTCCTGTTCGTCCTTTCTTTCTTTACCCTTGCTTTTTCCGCCGCCCTCGAGGTCGGCCCGGGAAAAACCTATTCCCGCATCGAAAGCGCCTATGCCTCGGCAAACAGCGGCGACACCATCCTGGTGTATCCCAAGGCCGCGAACGCCGCCTACGACAGCGTGGCGGTGTATTTGACAAAAAGAAAACTCCTCATCCGCGGGGTGCTGCCGGGCGGCCGCGTTGTGCTTGACGGCACCGGCTACGATTATTCTGGCGTGGGCTCGGTGCCGCGCGCCATGTTCCAGTTTAACCAGGGCGCGGACAGCTGTGTGGTGGAGAACTTCGAAATCTTTGGCTGCCAGAACAGCTCGTACAATGGCGCGGCCTTCCGCATCAACCAGGTGAACGACATTACCATTCGCAACTGCGACATCCACAATAACGACATGGGCCTGATGTCGAACGGCACCGTGACCGACAATTCCGCGGCCGACCAGCTCGTGGAAAACTGCATCGTGCATGAAAACGGAAACACGGCCGATCCCGGGTACAACCACAATTTCTACATGGGCGGCATGAGCGTGACTATACGCGGGTGCAACGTGTACGGCGCGACCACGGGCCACGACATCAAGAGCCGCGCGCACCTCACCATCGTGGAAGGGTGCCGCGTGCACGACTGCCAGAACCGCGAGTTCGACCTCGTTGACGACAATGGCGTGACCACGGTGGCCGGCAGCCATGCGCTGCTGTCCGGATGCGTGATTGTCAAGGCGCAGAACGCGAGCGGCAACAAGACCGTGATCCACTTCGGCCAGGACGGCGGCTATGACCACGACGGCACCCTGTACGTGGTGCACTGCACCATCGTCACGCCCTACATTTCGCCGGTGGTCGATCTGAGCGCGCCGAGCGCGGGCGTGAGCTTCACCAACACCATCGTCACGGTGCCGTCCGGCACGCAGAGCGGACAGGTGCTGGTGAACGCGCGTAACGGAGCGGTAATGACAAATGCCGCGGGACGGTATATGTGGATGTCGAGCGGTTTTTCAGCGCCTGCCGGCGGGACGTTTGATCATATCTCCATTGGGGCAGCAGGCATTGTCCCAAAATTCACCAATGCAGCGGTAGGGGATTACAGCCTTGCCGACAGCGAGGCGGGCATTGTCGACGCGGGGCTTGACTATGCGTCAATCACGCTGCCGCAGTCGCTGGCCGGAAGGCAGCCCGTGGCGTTTCAGGTGCCGCTCGGGTTTTTCAACAGAATATTTGTGGGAAACCCCGACATAGGTGCTTATGAGTGGAAGAACGGGCCGAATGGGGTGAGAAATTCGGTAAGGACGTTTAAACCTGATTACAAGACGTTTACAGTGGGGAAGGGAGTGGTTGATGCGAGGGGGAGGATGGTGGCGGGAAATAAGTATCTGTTAAATCAAAATAGAATTGCAGCAGGATGTCTATTTGAAAAGTCAGGGAAAAATATGATATGGTTGAAAAATTGAAAGGTGAAATGATTTGACCGAAAGTAAAATTACGATATGGAAAGATCCTCAAAAATAAATTTACCGCTAAAATCATGCATGATTCAAAGCATTAATAAATATTTATCATGCCTTTACCTTTTATCAACCTCCGCCTTTTGCCTTACCTATCACGTCTCTCCCTCAGGCTCCGACGCCGCGGGCGACGGTTCCTCTGCCAAACCCTGGGCCACCATCAGCGGCGCCGCGGGAAAATCAATGGTCCAGGGCGGGGACACCATTCTCGTCGCCGACGGTACCTACAACGGCTCAAAGTACATTGGCCGCTCGTTTTCCGACTGGCTGACCGTGCGCGCCGAGTACCAGTACAAGGCGAAGCTCACGAACATCCAGAACAATCTGGGCGGCGAGGCGCTGTCGATTTACACGCAGGGATCTGCGAAAATCCGCATCGAGGGGTTTGTCTTTTCAAACGTGTATCCCGGCTACACCTGTCCCGACGGCAGGGAGGCGAACTACCTCGTGCATTTCCAGGACGCCTGCGACATTGTTTTCCAAAACAACATCCTGTTCGGCAACAACGCGCCGGGCGCGTGCAACGAGCTCCTTAAAATCAACCGCGGCGACACACTCTACTACCCGCGCGACATCCAGATCAGGGGGAACGTGTTCTACGACCGGCCGAGCGCGGGCGGCACCGACCTCATCGACGCGACGCGGCCGGGTGAGCTTGACATATACGAAAACATATTCTTCGAGCGCAGCGCGCCGCTCGCGCAGTCGTTCATGACCATCAAGCGCGAGGTGCAGGAGGACTCCATGCCCGCCGCCTACAAGCCGGCGCGCAACCCGCGGATCCACGTATACAAAAACGTGTTCCTCAACTGGGACGGCGCGGCGGACCAGGCGTTCGTGCAGTTCGGCGAGGACGATTTGCCGGAATACATGATCACCAACTCGCTCATCGAAAACAACCTGATGATCGGCAATTCCGCGAACCCGCTTGCCGCGCCGATCCAGCTCAAGGGGTGCAAAAATATAACCGTGAGGGCGAATACGATTGTCGGTGATTTGCCCGGGGGATCGTTCGGTTTCCGCATCGGCACCGAAGGCACCAACCCGAGGGCGTCCGGGTTTTACATTTACAACAACATCTGGTGCGACCCGACCGGCACCATGACCAACCGATTTGTCAACACCTACGGCGACGTGGACACGTCCTCGATCACACTCTCGAACAACCTATTCTGGAACAAGGGCGATCCGCTGCCGTCAACCGGTTCGCCGCTGCCGGCCGCGGACGCGAGAATAATCGTGGCCGACCCGCTGCTCGACACAAACCAGTCGGGAATCGTGCTGCCGGTCTGGGACGAAACAAACGGTATGTTTACAAGCGGCAGCACGACCATACGCCAGGAATTCGAGCGCCTGGTGAACACGTACGGCAGCATCCCTTCAGGAAGCCCGGCCATCGGCGCGGCCGACGCCGCGAACATGCCGGTTGATGATATTCTGGGAAACCCGAGAGATACGAAGCCGGATATCGGCGCCTTTGAATTTTCCAGCGCCGGAGCAAAGGGAAAAGAAATAGGGACGGGAGAGGGGTTTGATCATAATTTTAATTTAAAAATCATCCAGAACATATCAGGCAAGAGAATTCTTATTGTTGACGCAAATAAAAGCTCATCCCTTGATCTTTATTTTTACGATTTGTCAGGAAGGCAATTGCTTGCGTTGAAAAATATCGGAATCACGGCGGGAAGAAACGTCATCAGTCATGAAATTTCCCTATCAGGAATATTTTTAATGAAAGCAGCGTATAACGGCGGGCAGGTATTTCAGAAAATATTTTTCCTGAAATAAAAAGTCCCCGGAACATTTTTAATTCCCCGCCTTGGTCAAAGGAAAAGAATAATCCGTGTTACCAAAGGTAAGAAAAATATCCACCCATGACCGCTTATGGTCAATTACATTATTACTGACTTTTTCCTCCCTCGTTTAATAAAATAAATCTGTTGAACGGTTGCAAAACCTTCAACATGACCAAGCGGGTATCCTCCTAGATCCCCCTCCTGGACATACCCGCTTTTATTTTTAGCTATCCACATTCTTCATTCCATTATTTCTCTGGTGGGGGAAGTATCCCCCTGGGGTGCAGCTTCCGCTGAGTGCAGTTGTAAAGTAACCCAAATTATTTGCCTTATGCCGTTATAATGTTTCTTCATTCCATAGTACGTAAACTCTCTATTACCACTGCCGCAACGACAGCCACTCGAATGACCGCAAGCCACGATGGTACCGGCGCCAAAGAGGGGGTGTGCCCCCGGATCGCCGCCGTATCCCGGCGATGCTTTTTGCTTGACATTTGGGATGCGGCGGAAGCCGGGGGCCAGGGGGAGACTTCCCCCGCCATCGTATTTTATTTTATAAGGCATATAGTATTTTCAAAATCCAACTTCGAAAACAAAATATTAATAATGGAGGCCGCGTGATAAATATCATCGAGACCAAGGCGCTCAAAAAAAACTACGCGCTCGGGACGACTACCGTGCACGCGCTGCGGGGAATAGACCTCGCCATTGAGAAGGGCGACTTCCTCAGCATCGTGGGGCCGTCGGGCAGCGGTAAAACGACGCTGCTCAACATCATCGGGTGCATCGACTTCGCCACCGAAGGAAGCGTGCGGGTGGGCGAACAGGAGATCACGCGGCTCAACGACCGACAGATCACCGACATACGGCTTCACAAAATCGGATTCATTTTCCAGACGTTCAACCTCATTCCCGTGCTCAACGCGCTCGAAAACGTTGAGTTCCCGCTCCTACTCATGAAAAACAAATCGAAGCCCGAGGTGAAAAGAAAATCCGAGGAGCTCCTTGACGCGGTAGGACTCAGAGAGTACATGAAGCACAAGCCCGCCGAGCTCTCGGGCGGGCAACGCCAGCGCGTCGCGATCGCGCGCGCGCTCGTCACCAACCCGGACATCGTGCTCGCCGACGAGCCCACGGCAAACCTCGACTCGGTGACGGGCGCGTCGGTGCTCGACGCAATGCGGGAGATGAACCACCGCCAGCGCACCACGTTCATTTTCTCCACGCACGACGCCAATGTACTCAAGTATGCGAGCCACGTGATCAAGATCAAAGACGGCCTCATCAGCAGGGATTGACCGATGAACCTCATTATAAAAATCGCATGGCGCAACATCATGCGCCACCGGGGAAAAAGCCTGGTGATCGGGTCCATCCTGTTTTTCGGCGCGCTCGTCATGACCATGGGCAACGGCGTCATCTCGGGCATGAACGAGGGCCTCAAGCAGACCATCGTCAACAGCTTCACCGGCGACATCGTGCTCGTGTCTGACAAGCAGGAGAGCGACAACGTGTTCATGGAATTCATGGGCAAGGCGGTGCCGCCCCTCTACGATTATCCCGCCATCGGCAGGGCGCTCGGGGAACAGCCGTTCGTCGAACGGTGCCTGCCCGCCGGCAAGAACCTCGCGATGATCCTGAACGAGGAGGAGAACGGGATGCCCGGCAACGCGTTCCTGGTGGGCGTTGACTTTGAGAAATACCGGACAATGTTTCCCGGGAACGTCAGGGTCGTCGAGGGAAGGCTCCTTGACAAGAACGAACAGGGCGCGCTGGTGCCGGCGTGGGCGAGAAAGGAGTTCGCGGCCTACACGAACATCTGGTTCATGGCCGAGGGACAGACGCTCGACACGGCAAAGCTGCCCAAGGAGGTGAAGCCCGACGCGGCGACGCTCATCCCGAAAACCAACGCCGTGCTCATGGGGTTCAACGAGGACAACTCGACCACCGACATCAGGCTCCCGGTCAAGGGCATCATCGAATACAAGGCGCTCAATTCGCTGTGGGGAAGGTTTGTGATCGTGGACATCGAGTCGTACCGCCGATGCCTGGGCTATTTCGCCGCCGCCGACAAAGTGGAACTGTCCGCCGAGCAGCAGAAGCTGTTTTCAATGAACAGCGACAACATGGACGCTCTGTTCACGAACGACGCCGTGATGACGGCGAACACCGCCGCTCCCGCGAAAAAAACCGCGGCGGCCGCCAGCCGCGCCGAAACTCCCCAAACCGTCGATGTGGACGCCGGCGCCTACAACCTCGTGTTCGTGCTGCTGAAAAAGGGCGCCGACCCGGCGAAGTCGATCGCGAAGCTCAACGCGGTGTTCAAGGAAAAAAAGCTCGGCGTGCGCGCCGTGTCGTGGAAAAAGGCGCTCGGGCCCGTGGGCAGCATGGCAACGCTCATCAAGGCGGCGCTGTTCGTGTTTGTCATGTTTCTCTTCTTCGTCGCCATCATCATCATCGTGAACACGCTGAGCATGGCGGCCCTCGAGCGCACCGCCGAGATCGGCATGATGCGCGCCGTGGGCGCGAAAAAGGGGTTCATCACCACCATGTTCCTCGCCGAGACCGCCATGCTGTCGTTCGTGTTCGGCGGCATCGGCATCGTGACGGGCGTCATCAGCGTCAACCTGCTGGCGCTGGGGCATTTCACCACCACGAACGACATGGTGCAGCTGCTGTTCGGCGGCGACACGTTCAGGCCGATGCTTAAGGCGATGGACATTGTTCTATCGATAATTCAACTTACGATAGTGACTCTCATTGCCGTGATATATCCGACGCGTGTCGCTCAGGGAATTACTCCCCTTGATGCGGTTCAAAGGGATTGAAGAAGATTCACCGCAGAGACGCCGAGAAATAGAGGATAGCAATGATTGGGTTTGAAAATATCAGCGACGGAAGCGCTGTTTTTTCTGCGTCTCTGCGGTGAATCTTTTCTTGGAGAAAAAATGAACGTCATAGCCCAGATCGCCCTCCGCAACCTTGTCCGCCAGAAACGGCGCAATGTTCTGCTCGGCACCGCCATTGCGTTCGGCATGATGATCCTCGTGCTCGCCAACGCATTCTCGCACGGCCTGAGCGACGTGATCTTCAACAAGATCATCAAGTACACCTCGGGCCACATCAGCGTGAGCTTTTCGCAGAACGGCAACCTGTACCGCATGCTGTTCGCGGACGGCGACCGCATGATGACCATCGCGAAAAAAGCGATCCCCGACATCGCGAGCGTCCAGGAGGCCATCGGCATCATGGCGCGTGCCATCGGCAACGGCGCGAACGACAACGTGATCATGGTGGGCCTCGACCCCAAGAGCGGCACCAAGGAGGACGAGAAGGAAGCGGCAGCGAATTTCAGGATGATCAAGGGCTCGTTTCTTGACGTGATGCGCACCGACGTCGAGAACCCGGTGGTGCTCGCCGAATCGAAGGCCAAGGCGCTCAACGTGCAATACAACGACATGCTCCACGTGCGGTATCAGGACATCCACGGCCAGAACCAGGCGGCGCGGCTCACCGTGGTCGGCATCTTCAAGCCCGCCAACGTGTTCATGGCGGCGCCGATTTTCCTCTATATCAAGAACCTCAAGAAGCTGGGCAACTACGGGCCGCACGACATCGGCCAGCTTTACATCATGATAAAGACCGACCCGAAGCTCAACGCGAAACGCTGGGCCGACTCGCTCCACGCCGCGCTGGAACCGTCTTTGGCCGCCGCCTGCGGCACCATTGCGTTCAAGGGAAAATCGGCTCAGGCGGTGGCGCTGGGATTTAAAAACGATTCGCTTGTCCGTCAGATGCTCGGCGATTCACTGAAAAGCGCAGGCGTCGGCGCCGGGCCGTTTGCGAAAGAAGGAGTCGTGCTCGCCTCGGCAATCGCCTCCGTCCTCAATGTAAAGCCCGGCGACACCTGCGTTTTTTCGTTCCGTCCCAAATACGAGGAAAAGGATTGGGCCGAAAAGCTTGCGGTGACCGGCGTGTTCGCTCCGTCGAAGCTGGTGCCCGACAATGCCGTGCTCATCAACGAAAATAAATTTTACAAATTCTATTACGACCACTGGCCCAAGCCCGCGGATTCCGCAACTGCCGCGCTTCTACCGAAAACAACAAATCCCGTCTATGCCGCGCTCGCGCCCGAATGGCTGCTGCTCAAGCGCACCAAAACCACCACGGAGGCACAGAAGCAGTCCAAGGAAGTCGCGCGGATGCGCACCAGGGCGTTCACGGTGAACGTGCAGTCGATGTACGAAAGCGCGAGCATGGTGGTGAACCTCGAGATCGCGCTCAATTTCATCACGCTCGGCGCGGTCATGGTGCTGTTCTTCATCATCCTCATCGGCGTGGTGAATACGCTTCGCATGACCATCCGCGAGCGCACGCGCGAGATCGGCACGGTGCGCGCCATCGGCATGCAGAAGAAGGACGTCCGCAACACGTTTGTGCTCGAGACTTTTTTCCTGGCCCTGTTCGCGATTGCCGGCGGGACCATTGCGGCGTTCATCGCGATGGCCGGCCTGTCGATCATCACCATCAATACACAGGACAATCCTATCGGCATGCTGCTGGTGAACAGCCATCTCCATTTCGCGCCCACGGTGGCCGGGACCATTGCCTACACCGCGCTGATCCTGTTCATCGCGGTGGCCACGGCATGGTTTCCGGCGCGGCGCGCGGCCAACCTGTCCGCGGCCGCGGCGCTAAGGCATTACGAGTGATGTGCGCGGACGAAACTCCTTCATGATTGGCTCAACCATGCCTGACAAAATCCTCATCGATTTGGGCCCGGTCCAAAAGACCCTTTTACTTCCGCTCTGGGGGCGCGCGTGAGAGCGGAAAAACAAACCCGCTATTGGTTGACAAAAAGGCCGTCGAAATAATGGAAATGATCGACTACGACTTTTCCGCAATCGTAAAAAATATGAACGAACTCTCTCGTCTCGCATGGATCGTGCGGAGCATGCTCGTTGACGCGATGGTAAAGGGGTTCCTCGCGAAACATCCTGCCGGGACCGTGGTCAACCTCGGTTGCGGCATGGACACCACGTTCGACCGGGTGGACAACGGCACATGCACGTGGTATGACCTTGATATGCCGGACGTGATGGAACTGCGGAAAAAATTCATCGCGCCGTCGGAGCGCAAGGTTTTTCTTTCGCAGTCGCTTCTTGACATGTCGTGGATGAATAAGATCGGGACGGATGACGGTGTGCTGCTGGTGGCCTCGGGGGTGTTGTATTATTTAAAGGAGGACGAAGTCAGAAAATTGTTCTTGACAATTGCGGACCAATTCCCCGGATGCGAACTGGTCGCCGACCTGGCTTCGCCGTTCGGCGTGAGAATCGCAAACAAGCTTGTGATACGGGCTGGCGGCCTCGGCGAGCAGTCGTTTCTCACCTGGGGAGTCAAGAATGTGCGGGACATCACGGCATGGGACGAGAGAATACGGGTAACAACGGTCATGAAGTATTTCAAAGGCCGGAAAAGACATCTGGCGCCCAAGTACTGGTTTGCGGCAATGATATCGGATGCGCTGAAGATCCAATATATGGTCCATATATGCTGGAAATAAAAGGAGGCAGCCATGGCCGGGATAACGCCAAAAGACAAAAACCGTGTGTGCCCCGTCGAGCTGGCGGGCGGATTGGACAATACCATCCGGCGCTGGCTGCAGAACCCGAAAAAAATAGTGGGTCCCTATGTGCATGAAGGAATGACCGTCATCGACATCGGGTGCGGGCCGGGATTCTTCACCGTTCCCATGGCGGCCATGGTCGGTCCCTCCGGCCGGGTTTACGCCTGCGACCTGCAGGACGGCATGCTTGACAGGCTGAAGGCGAAGATACGGGGTTCCGAACTGGAAGGCAGGATCACGCCGCACAAGACCGGCGCGGATACAATCGGAGTGAAAGAACGGGCGGATTTCATCCTCGTGTTCTACATGCTCCATGAAGTGCTTGATAAAGGCGGTTTTTTCAGGGAAATCAAATCGTTGCTTAAGGAGAACGGGAAGGCCCTGATCGTCGAGCCTAATTTTCATGTGTCAAGGGACGAGTTCAAGGAATCAATGGTGAAGGCGGGGAAGGCCGGATTTAATATCATGGAGGGGCCAAAGGTTTTCATGAGCAGGTCTGGGGTGCTGACGGCGTAATATTCGCAATCGAAAAAGCGGATAGCGTTCTATGAAATATAATGGTATCGTCATTGGAGGTGGACTGGGCGGACTCAGCGCGGCAGAAACCTTGATCAAATGAAGGAACTTGTTTCATGGACGGGCTGGGAGATGACGCAATCGAAGGAATTGCTGTTTTGCAGGATCGTGCAATTAACAAAAACATAAGGAACAGGAATGATCTTTGACCTTGACAAAATGCATTCACCCCCGGTTCTCACCTGGATCGTTATGATTGCGGCCTACGGCTTTCTGGAGGTCGCTATCGGCCTTCGCGCGCGCGCCGGTTCACGGCGCAAAAGGGTACGCGACGCCACGTTCTACCTGGTGACCGTTCCCGCTATGGCCGCCATGTACGGCGCGTTTTTCGAGGCGATGCTGAAAAGCCATTCCCTTCCCGCGCTGTGGTTCGGCAGCGGCACCGTTATTCTCGCGGGCGGAATTGCCTTGCGCATCACGGCGCTGCTTCAACTCGGCCGCGGCTTTTCAACCAAGGTTGAACGCTCGGAGGGCCAGGCGCTTTACACCAGGGGAATTTACGGCGTCATCCGCCATCCGCTTTATGCGGCCACGCTGCTCCAGGTGATCGGCTCGGGTGTGATGCTCCATTCGGCATTGGCGTTCATATTGTTCCCCTTCAGCGTCGCCGGCATCCTGCTTCGCATCCGGAAAGAAGAACGGTTTATGGCAAGGGAATTTCCAGGATATGGCCATTATATGGAGAAAACAAAAAGGCTGGTGCCGTGGATATGCTGAAATGGCAGCTGAAGGATTTACCGGGGACCTTTTTGGACCTCACATGATTGCAAGCTGCCGCCGGTTCATCCATTATTTTAATGATTCAATACATTGATAATAACCACGCGGCTTTCCCGACAAATTTGGAGGAGATTGAATGAAGAAAGGGCTTCTTTTCATTGCTGTTCTCTGCCTGCCCATTTTTTCCCAGCCCCCGATCCAGGAGCTCCTGGTGAAGATCGAGGCCAACCACAAGCTGACCTCCGACATCAAGGCGGACGTCACGCTCACGCAGCAGAAGGCGGGCCAGGGCATCAAGCAGTTCGACGTGCTGTATTACCGCCGCGACGCCGACGATTCGTACCTCATCGTGATGACCGGGCCGGAGTCGGAAAAAGGCAACGGCTACCTGCGCGTGGCCGACAACTTCTGGATGTACCGCAAGAACACGCGCACCTTTCAGCACATCAACCGCGACGAGAGCATCGCGGGCTCCAACGCCAAGGGCGAGGACTTCGAGCGCAGGCCCGTGACCGAGCTTTACGAGGGCGTCAGGGACTCCCTCGGAAAAGAGCACGTGACCGAGGAAAAGCTCGGCCAGATCCCGGTGTACAAGTTTGAGGTGAAGGCAAAAGTAAACGACGTGGATTATCCGAGGAAAAAGATCTGGCTCCGCATCGACAATTCGCTCATGTTAAAGGAAGAGGACTACTCCTCGTCCGGCACGCTCATGCAGACGTCGTATTTCCTCAAATACACCACGGTGAGCGGCAGGTACGTGCCCGTTGACCAGATGTTCGTCGACGAATTCGAAAAGGGGAACAAGACCCAGGTGAAGATCTCGGGCATCGTCATGGAAAAGCTGGACGACAAGATCTTTACAAAGGCGTATCTGGAGAATTTGAGCAAGTAAGAGAATACTGGTTGACGCCTCACCCTATCTCCCCCGGCCCCTGAGCCTTGCGAGGGGGTGGGGAGAAGGGGTGAGGTGAACGGAAAAAGGAAGAGCCCATGTCCTATCTTCATAACATCATCCTCATAATATCGCTGTATATTTTTACACTATTTGCCGCCGACCCAGCCGTGGACGAAAGCGCCCTGTTCTCCGACACCACAACGCTCGTGGCACCTTCATCCCTTGCCGATACGCAACGGGTAAAAGACCCTTCGGAAAAAAAAGGCACCTCGGTGGGCGGGGACATCATCGCGGCTTCGCTGCTGTCGGCAAACAGCGACTTTCTGACCCATTACCGCCTTGCCAACACGTCGATGATGAACCTGCTTGTGGGCTCGGTGGAGCTCGACTCCCGCCTCCCCAACGAGACCAAGGTGTTCGGCAACCTCGAAGTGGATTACATGCCGGCGCTCGATTCGCTTGACAGGTATGCGCTTTCCCTGCGCGAACTTTTCCTTGATGTCAATGCGAACCGGCGCGCGTATTTCCGCGTCGGCAAGCAGGTGCTCCAGTGGGGAAGGTGCTATTTCTGGAACCCCACCGACCTCATCAACGTGGAGCGCAGGCCGTTCATCGAGAAGATCGGTTTCCGGGAGGGCGTGCTGGGCGCCAAGGCGCATGTGCCGTTCGGCACCGTGGCCAATCTCTACGGGTTCCTTGACCTTCACAGCGCCACGCGGCCCGACAGCCTGGCGCTGAGCCTGAAAGGCGAGTACCTTTTCGGCGGCACGGAAATGGCCTTGAGCGCCTGGGGCAAGCGCGGGAAGCCGGTGGTGCTGGGATACGATATTTCCACGCATGTGCTCGGGCTCGACGTCGCGGGCGAAATGAGTATCTCAAACGGCGACGTGAAGCCCCGTATTGCCATGCATGATTCGCTCTTATGGATCGACACGGTGAAAAACGGCGTAACGCCCCGCGTCAGCCTGGGCATAAGCCGGTTCTTCGATTTCATGGACTTCCACGACGCGTTGCAGGTGGAGGTGGAGGGATTTTACAACGGCGGCGGATACACCGAAAACCTTTTCGCAGACACCGGCAGATACGGCATCGGCAGTTCTTTCTTGCAATCGGCGCCGAGCGGTTTCGCGCCCTCGCAGCCCCGCCTTACCAAATCGGAATACCTGCTGGCGAGCGGCCTGTACGACGCGAACTATCATTCGCCGCTGTATGCGGCGCTGTTCGTGGGCATCAGCAGGTTCCTTCTGAGTGACCTCACGTTCAACATCAACGGCATCATGAACATTTCCCAGGTCTGCGGCATCGTGACCGGCTCGATCGGCTACACCACGCTCGGCAACCTCACCATCGGCGCGATGATTATCGGGTACCTCGGCAAGGAGGGGACTGAATACACGTTTCCCGGGCAGTCAATTGGTTTCAGGCTTACGGCTGATGTGAGGTTTTAAAAAAAAATCACCACGGAGACACTGGAGCACGGAAAAGAAAAAGAGTGAAGAGGAAATGTTCCTTATAAAGGTTTTAATCCAACAGCCTTAATTCTACAATCTGCAATTATGAACTGCACCTGTCCAAAGAAAAAATGCGTCCGCCACGGCGATTGCCTCCCCTGCCGAGAATATCATTCAAGAAAAAACCAACTGCCGCGCTGCGAGAGACCAAAATTTCGGTTGTGGCCCTGGGGAAAAAAATAAATATCACCGTCGAGACTCAGAGAAGAGATTTTAGGGGTATTAATTCAATTGGAAAAAAAATTTGACCTTCGATGTATTTGTCATTCCCGCGAAAGCGGGAATCCATGCTTGATTTGTTGACTGGACTCCCGCGTGCGCGGGAGTGACAGCAATCATCTATTTTGCCTCTTTTTAATAATGACAATCATTTTCTTCTTTGTGTCCTCAGCGTCTCTGTGGCTATCTTCTTTTTTTTATTCTTTCTCACCAGCGCCGTGACCCTCGGATAAAATCCCCACTGTTCGTAAAATTTAAACGCGTTTTCGTTTCCCACCGCAACGTTCACCATCATGGATTTCACACGCTTTGCCTCGAACCAGTCGATCACCATCCGGACCAGCGTGCTGCCGATGCGCTGCTTGCGGAATTTTTCCTCAACGAACAGGGATTCTATTTCAGCATGGCCTTTGGGGTTGATGGCGCCCACGCAGTATCCGACGCAGGCGCCTTTGGGTGTATCGGCCAAGGCAATATGCAGTTTTCCGGTCCGGGACTTTTCGAGCAGGTCGGCCCTGCGCTCCGGCCATTGCATGGACCTGAACTGTCCGCTGAAAAAAACGGAAATCCCCGCGTGGTGCCGGGTGAGTTTTTTCCAGAGGGGAGCGACAAGGGGAAGAAGTTTGGCGTCGCCTTCGGTGAACTGAATATCGGTCATAGGGATATTCCCGATGGAAAGTTTGATTCAAGGAAAATTATTCTTATCGAGGATAATTGCAATAGAAATGAGAAAAACAATACCGTATTGGTGGAAGGATGGCGTCAGCGTCATGACAAGTGCTGCAAATCAATCGGATAATTCACTTTGCTTTCACCGCCTCCACATGCCACGCCCCTCCCGGGTCCTTGAAATGTTTCGGGTATTCCCGTTTCATGACATCGAGTGTCTCGTCGTCCATTTTTGTTTTAAACAAATTCTGCGCGCTCCGCAGTTGGTCGAACGTGAGCCCCTTTGCGTCGCGCAGGTCGGCGGCGGTGAGCATGGCGCCGCCGAAGTCCGCGCTGTCAACCTGCGCGCTTCTGAGATCGGCGCCGTGCAGGTACGCGCTCCGCAGCACGGCGGCGCACAGGTCGCACGAGCGCATGTCCGCGCCGCGCAGGTCGCACCCGGAGAAGTTCGCCTGCTGAAAATTAAGGCCCGAAAGCTTCATTCCCTTTAAATCCATTCCCATGAACACGCATGCACAGAAGCTGCGCCGTCCCGACTGGATTGCGGCAAAAAATTCGTTTGCGTCCATAAAGGTATTGCCGTTGCGGTCGGCGCTGGTATCGGCGGCCGTTTGTGCCGGTTGTGCGGCGGTAAACGATGTGAGCATGCCGACCATGGCCGTGTCGCGGTTGCGCTGCGCGACCGCTTTCGGCGTTTGCCCGGAGGCGGACTTGCGTTTGCGGTCTGCTCCGCGCGAAAGTAAATAATGCGCGGTGGCGAGGTCACCGCGCATGACCGCCGACATCAGGGGCGAATTGCCCTGAGCATTGGGGCGGTCGACGTTGACGCCGTGCGCAAGCAATGCGTCGGCGATCTGATAGTGCCCTTTACGCAGCGCCCAGTACAGGGCGTCGAAATGCATGGTGTCGGCGAGCGACGCGTCAGCGCCGTGCTCGAGCAGGATGCCTACTGCGGCGTTATTGTTTGCCTGCACCGCGGCAAGCAGGGGCGTGGTGCCGTCGGGCCGCCGGCAGTTGAGGGAGGAGCATTTGTCAATACACCGGTTGAGCTCGGTGAGGGGGCCGGAGACCACGAGCTGGAAAAGGAGACTGTCGGTTTCGTCGGATGCCTGGAGCTGTAAAAAAAGAACGGGAATTGTCAGGATAAGCGGCCGCAGCCGGGAAGATTTCACGCGGATATTTAAACGTTTTTCCATAGGCGCAAATAAAAACGATGTTCTCGCCAGGCTTGTCCTCGCGAAAGCGGGGGAACGAAAAGCTCGTTAAAAAGAAAAAGAAAATAATATTAACCACGAAGATCATGAAGATGAGGGGAAAAAAAGTGGAAGAATTTTAAAAATAGGCTTGATTTGTTATCGGGGAAGGGTAGTTATATATTGTGGCATGGCACTCAGGTTGGGATGTCCCGGGGAAATGAGGAACTGCGGCGCGTGGAACCTCTGGGGTTGCCTTGGCCCTTGACATTCTTACCAATTTCTATATTTAACTTTAAGTTGATGTTTATCTATATTTTACCAAGGGAGTGCAGTGTGAAAACGGTCACCGTCCTGGAGTTCAGAAAGAACGCAGAAAAAATCATTCGCTGACAGGGTAAAAGAATGCTTATGACATACCGCGGGCGGCCGGTGATCCGGCTTGAACCGGTTTATCAATAACAAGGTTGATATTGATGATCCCATTCTCCAGCTTGACGGAATTGTCTCTGGGAAAAAGGCGAGGTTAAGCAACAGGGAAATGGATGAAATCATTTATGGCAAATGAAATATTCTTCGATACGAGCGGTTTGTTTTCTATTGTGGTCAATGACGACGATAAACATGAAACGGCAAGCGACATTGTCCGCCGCGTTATAAAAAACGGAAATAGGCTTGTTGCCACGGATTATATCATTAATGAAACCGCGACGCTTCTGAAGGCATGGGAGCATGCACAAGCTATTTCAAATCTTTTTGACGGCGTAATGTCCTCTAGGACTTGTCGAATTGACTGGATGGATCCAGAACATTTCGACAGTACAAAAGCTTTTTTTCTAAAACACCATGATCACGAATGGTCGTTTACCGATTGTTTCAGCTTTATTGTCATGAGAAGTGCTGGAATACTAGATGCGCTGACAAAAGATGCGCACTTCAAGGAAGCCGGCTTTAATCCGCTTTTGTTATAAATTGGATCGTCTTCTTCACATTTACCCCTGGGGGAACACTCAAATGAACTTCCGTACCTTCGGCAAAACAAACTGGCAGATCAGCGAAATCGGCTGCGGCATGTGGGGCCTCGCCGACTGGACCGGTGGCAGCGACAAGGAATCGGAGGAAGCGCTTGACCGGGCGGTCGATCTCGGGTGCAATTTCTTCGACACCGCTTGGGCCTACGGCGGCGGCAAGAGCGAGCAGATCCTCGGCAGGCTGATCAAGCGGCATCCCGGCAAAAAGCTTTACGTTGCGACGAAAATCCCGCCCAAGAATTTCAAATGGCCTTCCAAGCGGGAATATTCCCTTGACGAATGCTTCCCGCCGGACCATATCAGGGAATATGTTGAAAAAAGCCTCAGAAATCTCGATGCGCCGGTTGATTTGATCCAGTTCCATGTCTGGGAAGACGGCTGGGCGGACGACACCCGATGGCAGGAGGCGGTCGCCTCGCTTAAGAAGCAGGGAAAAATTAAAGCGGCTGGCATCAGCATCAACCGGTGGGAGCCGGACAACGGCCTTGACACGATAAGAACTGGCCTCATCGAGTCGGTGCAGGTGATCTACAATATTTTCGACCAGTCCCCCGAAGACCTCCTGTTTCCGCTTTGCAAAGAGCAGGAGATTGCGGTGATCGCCCGCGTGCCGTTCGACGAAGGCACGCTCGCCGGCGTGATCACGCTCGATACAAAGTTCCCCGCGAACGACTGGCGCGGAACCTACTTCGTGCCTGAAAACCTCAAGGCCAGCGTCGAGCACGCGGAGCGGCTTAAAAAGATCATTCCCGCACAAATGACCTTGCCCGAAACGGCGCTGCGGTTCATCCTGAGCAATCCAGTCGTGTCAACCACCATACCGGGCATGCGTAAAACGAAACACGTGGAATCGAACATTGCCGCGGGCAACAAGGGGCCGCTTGATGAAAAAATGCTGGGCGAGCTGAAAAAACACCGGTGGGACAGAAAGCCGACCACGTGGTCGCAGTAGGGAAGCGGTCAGGTTCTTTTCTCCCAATCCTCAATTCCGCCACGAACGATAAGAAAGATTGGGTGCGGCAGCGGCGCTTTTATTCCTGAGATCTCTTTCCGCTTTTTTTTATCGCGGTCGCGGAGCTTCTGCTTGAGGTGCGCAAGTTCGTAGCGCAGTTGACCAGCGGTCACCCGCAGCTTTACATTTTGGACTGGTCCGGATATTTTTCTTCTGTCAAAATGGTATCCCCGCTGTTTCGCCTCCTCAAACACGAAATGCAAGTATCGGTGAATGGATGCGCGGGGATTGTTACTCAGCAAAAAACGCCTGAGCTGGGGATGGTTGCGGTATGCGGTGGTTTTCCCGCGCAGAACTTTACGCGCAAGAAGCGCTTCTCGCCACAGCGCCACGAGGCCCTGGGCGTCAAGATAACCGGGATGGATGCTCCACAGGCGCACCGGAGATTCAGACCTTGCTCTTGTTCCACTCCGCAATGGGGTTGAAATGCCTCATTTTTTCAAAAATGTAATGCGAGCGGGCTGCTCCGGCGATCGAGATGATGATCGCGGAAATCCCGAGAATAAAAAGCATCCTGCCGCGCATCACGGCCTTTTTCCCCGTGATGACCACGGTGTCATGGATCACTTTCTGCCCGGGATACGGCATGCGACGGGAAGTCATTATCCTGCGTCCTATGAAGATGAGAAAAATGGAGGGGCCGATGACGCAAAAGAGCACAAACATCACAAGAGCCTCGGACACATTCATCAGCGGCGCGAAATAGGCGGTTTTCATGAAGTGCATGAGCGGCCCCCATCCGAGGCCGACCGTGAGCGAAATGACCGCGATGCCCAGCAAATAGGCGGTAAAGAGTTTTTTCCGGTATTGTTTGTCTACTTTTACGATTTCCCGAACTGCCTCATCCATAAATGTCCCCTGGATTGTGACACATTGCAAGCTGATTAATTATACACTAAAAAAATTCATCTGTGTATTTAAAAAACGGAAATCATCATTCCAACTCTGAAATTCGTGGCCGTGCGGCTGATTATTACTGACATGAGTCTCAAATTAATGGTACCATTTACTTATGATTTTAATTTTGTCATAAAAGCCAAAAGGAGGACCGTGATGATAAAAATATTGGGGGCCGTTCTTTTTTTCGTGATTGCAGCATGCCTGTCGCTTTCATGCTCCAATCCCTCAAAACCGGTTGACACGGTCAACACGATGTGGTCCAAGGTGCTCTCGCCGAGCGGCGTGCCTGACACGCTGCGCTATGGACAATCGGTGAGTGTTCAGATCGCGGTGGGCGACAGCGACGGCGATGCGGCCACCGTTTCGCTTGCGGGATTACCCTCGACGTGCTACAACCTTTCGATGAAAGGCGACACCGCCCTGGTCAACCTTAATCTTGTCGGCGACAGTCTCCAGTACGATTCGTTATATACCGTGCACATCATCGGCAGGGGCGGAGCCGCGGTCGATTCACTGTCGTTGACCTACACGATCATGGTGATTGACACCGCGAGGCTGGGCGGCGTGCGGAAGCTCATCACCGGAATGTGGTGGCTCGAAACCGGCGCCGATACGACGATCACCACGCGTGACTCTTCAAACACTTCGTTTATCACCAGGGACACGGCGGAGCACCATAAATACAGCAAGGTTATCTACGCCACTCCTTCCGGTTCGGAAATGGTGTATGTGGTACAGACCAGCGACACCGTCTCTACCGTCGCGGGAGCGGCGGAGAGCACCACCACAAGCTTTCTTCTGCTCCATCATTCCGCTACCGGGGTTTCCTATGTGTATCCTCCTTCGGGATGGTTTGACGACAGCATCAGGGTGAAGGCATACGATCTGCCCCTGGCCGTAAACAAATCGTGGCAGTACGTCAACGCCGCCGGCGATACAACCTTCCATGCGCCGTTTGGCATCATCAATGTAAAGGTGAAGTACCTGATTTCCATAGAAGGAACCGCGCAAATACCGGGTGTAACGCCCTACCAGTTCAGCGGCGCAGATCGTCCATGTTTTCAAGTCGCGAACGCCACGACCTGGAGCACGGTTCTCACGTGCGACACCTCGATTTCGATCCTGACCCTCACCATCAACCAAGGCGACACGATCGCGTCCAGCATCACCCAAAGCCAGGCCAGCATGTATGTGAATACAGAACTTTCCATACCCCTGTACTCGTTTACCGTCGAGACCAAGGTCGATACCAATTATATCGACGGCGTCGTTTCGCGCGGCACGACCAAGAAAGGGTCGTTCATCACTTCCTATTTTGATGCGAGGAAAAATGTCACGCTCGTGAAATGAACCCCGGTGCAGGTTTACAGGGCAGGAATCACGCGCCCGTCTTTTCGGCAGACGGGCGCTTTTCTTGTCCGGACCGGGCGGCGGGTTTCTCCGAAGATTTCCGGACCAGCAAAACGACCAGATACACCACGACGGCGATATTGATGCCCAGCAGAATGACCTTCGTGACCGTGCCATGCCAGACCATCTCGTACAGTTCAAACGGAATGAACAGCCCCGTTTCAAACACCGCCATGTATTCGGCCCACCGTCGCTGAAACAACAGCCCCGCGCCTTCGGTAAAGAACATCCCGGCCATGAAAAACGCGCTCGCGCTTATCTCCTTAAGCAGGCGGTTGTCTATCAGGTCGAGCCGCATGAAAATGTCCTGGACAAATCGGTTTTCTGCGTCGATATGCAGCTTGGTGATCAGCACCATGAAGAGGTCGGCAATGTCCTTGTCGAGCAGCTTGAGCACAATCACGGCGAGGCTGACAAACAGCGCCCCTTTTATCAGTTTGAACAGGGCTATGAGGAAAATGCCGAGCGGGCGAGAGGAAGGCTGGGGCATGAGGTTCACAGAATTCGTAACCGCCGATGCATGGAGGTAAATAATGACCGTAAAGAGAAAAATAATCCGTTCCGGCAAACCTCAGAGCTTCGCGATGATCTGCTCCAGTTCGGCCTTCATTTTCTTTATTTTATCCGTAGTTTCCTTGACAAATAAATCATCTTTTGCCTGCGTATGCGCCGCATCGTAATCGGCGATGACGCGTCTGCCGCGCTCGTCGTCCTTCTGTTTGGCCTTTTTCGTATCGGCCGCGACTTTCTCGTGCATCTGAAAAAGCCGGGTCAGGTTCTCCTTGACGCCGCGTTTGGCAAGCCCTTCCTTGCCGCAAAGACCGCGCTGGTGCTCCCAAACGGGGTCTTTCGTTGCGTCGCGGAAGACCGAGACGGCCGCGGCTCCGCCTGCCAGACGTCCCGCGAGACCGCAGAGACAATAATATTCAATGTAAAAATCGTAGGTCGCAACACCTTTTTTCCTGCTTTCCTCGGTCATGAAGTTTTCGCCGAGCCCGTTGATGTCGGCCGGCCCGTACCACTCCCGCGCGGGCGCGGCGTTTTTGAGGCGGTCCCTGGCCGAAACGATAAGGTCAATGGTGTCGGGCCGCAGCGTGTCGCAAGCGAATGCACCGCGCTTCGCCTTATTGCGCTTGAGGAATTTGCTCTCGTTTCTCTTCACCGCATAGAGGTTGTCTGAAAGCACCCAGCCGGGGATAAGCTCGTTGAGGGACTGCGGCGCGCCGGCGGGCGCCGCCGATGGCTTATTGATAAGAGAGAAAGGGAATTCCATCCGCTGGGGAAGGGTGGTGACGCCGGTGGCGATGATCCCGTAGGGCGCGCGGGAAAAGTCGGAGGGAAATTTGATATTCGCGCCCAGCCCGATAAACGTGCCCTCGCCGCACCAGAGTTCCTGGTCGGGCGCCCGCGCGGTGTGGTTGGAGCCCACATTGGCGCCGGCGGCGACGTTTCCCTTGCCCTCGGGCCACAATGCCGCGATGAGCAGCGCCTGGTGATGCAAGCCCACAAACGGTCCGACCAGGCACGCGGTCACCTCTCCCTCGGCGATTTCCGTGTTCGGGCCTATGATGCTCTTTGTCACCTTTGCATGGCGTTCCACGCGGGAATGCTCGGTGAGCACCGAGTCGTCCACGATGGCCATCGAAGTTATCTCGCAGCCCCATTGCACGCACGAGTTGCGCACGAACGCGCCGCCGCCGATGAGCGCTTTTTCCTGGGGTGTGCACATGATCGTGGCGTTTTCCACGAGCGTTGCGCCGTCGATGAAGCAGCCCGGTCCGGCAAAAGTGTCGGCGACACGGGGGGTGTTCCTGATGACGCAGCCCGGCCCGGCAATGCCGAACGCCGAAGCCGCGGCCTCGGCATAGGCCTTTACAAAATCCCTGTAACCGGACTGAAGCTGCCTGTCGGAGCGCCGCGCCGCGATCGCCTGCGCTGCCGTCATCGTCATGTCGGCGAAGGATTGCACTTCGCGGCCGCCGGTCTCTATTCCCACCGGAATGTCGAGGCCGTTGCCGAACGTGCAGGTTCCCGTGCACACCAGCGCGCCCACGCGATGAACCACCGCCTGGTCGAGGACAAGATAGCGTGCCATGGAAACGTCGTACACGAGGCAGTTGTTGCCGATTTCCGATTCGACAATGACGCTTTTGTAAATCCCGCATGGAATGGCAAGCGACGCATCGGCGGCGACCGGCCGCCCGTCGAAAGCGCCCAGCACGCAGACGCCGAAAAACGCGGAGTCGGTAACCCCGCCGGGCCTGAAGGCCTCGGCCACCAGGATGAGATGCCAGTCGGCGGCCCGGTTGCCCTGCGCCTTGAGCCGTGATATTTCGTCCTCCGACAAATGGCGCACCGCGTCGCCGAACAGCCGGCTTTTGGTTTTTCCCTGTTTGAGCGGGCGGACGGCGTTCAGGAATTCCGATTTTTCAAGAATCCCGGCCGTCAGGGTCTTTATATCATCCATGGTTCAGCTCCAATGATCCTAAAAATTATGACACTCCATCATCGATTGCAAGCTCGGCATGATTCGGGAATCTGAAAAATAACTGGACGGACGGGGAAGGCATCAATAATAGCTGAAATGATACGACCGTGCCATATGCGGACCGTGTATCTGTAAATAATACTGTCCCGGACCAGCGTGATGACCGCCGCCTGCGGTGCCGTCCCAGGTAAAACGCCCTGCCAGCGGCGATTCGAGCAAGCAGACCAGTCTCCCATCCGGTGAAAACACCGATGCGCCTGCAACGGGTTCGGTGGAAGGAAACGATACGTGAAGCAGGGACGCCCTTTTGTTTCTCCCGCTTATCAAAAGCTCAACGGTCTGCGCGCCGGGCGCGGTTGACGAATGGCCGTAAATTATTCCCGACGCCGGTACCTCGACCCAGCCGCGGCCGAAGTTCTGGTCCGGCGTGAGCGTCGTGAGGCTCTGCCGGTCGGCGTCGGCGTACCCGAAATCGGTGATGAACCGGTTGAGGTCCGCGTCCGGGTGCGTGGTGCAATTCATGATGTCGATGCGGATCTTCCGTGTTGTCAAGTAATCGACCGCGGGGCCGAACGTGCCCATCACCGCGTAATACAGCGGCGTGTCCGGGATGCAGCTCCAGTCGCCGGCCTTCGAAGACCACAGCGAATCGACGATGCAGAGCTGCTGCCGGCACGGCACGCCGGCCGAAGGGGTGCCGATGATGGCTTCGTTCTTGTTGAGCTCGAACAGCTGCGTGAGGTCCTGCGGGCAGTTCGATCCGTGCGCGCCTCGGGTGATGGTGCCCACGTGGTTCTTGCAGGTCATGGTGAGCCCGACCCAAGTGGCGATGTGGGGTTTGTTGACTCCTATGTTGACAAGCACGTCCGCGTTCTGGATGAGCGTGGTGCACTTGAGCGCCTCACCCATCACGGTGACCGGAAACGTGTCACCTCCGTTGCTCACCACGACATCGGCGGGGAGGAGGGTGCCCTTGAATCCGCTGAAATTCGACACGGCGTCGTCCATGGTGTCGTAAATGACCATGCTGGCAAAGGGGACGCCGAATCCGTTAAGCACGCTGCAGATTTTATTGATAAACGCAGCGCGCGGGTGCAGTCCCGTGGTGGCGTCGAGGCCCGAGCAGTTGACTTTTATCGCGATCCGGACGTCCGGCCACGCCTTGGCGTCCGGTTTTTTTAGGATGGTGGCCCACGCCGCCTGCGTATCGGCCTTCTGCGCAAGCGCCCGTGCCATGGCGTCCATGACGTCCGAAACTTTAGCGGCGTTTACCACGCTGTTCTGGGACGCCGTGTCCCATTTAAGCGGGACGCTGTTTTCCATTGACGGATCGCAGCACGCCACTACGCGGAGATTGTCGATGTCCGGATTGATCTGCATGCCGGTGACAAAGCCGGAGGAACGGGAGAATGCCGTTCTTAACCCGACGGAAGCGGCCGCAAGGCCGGCGGCGGCTAAAGTGGAGGTTTTTAAGAAGCTGCGCCTGGCAATCATGTTATTCTTTGAAGGTTTCATAATAGATAAATATACCATTGTATAAACGGATTTGCTTGAAGCGATGGATAAATCTTTAGCAGGCCGGCGTTACTTGTTAAACATGATTCCTATCCGAAAGCCCGGGCCGCCGAGCGTGGACACCTTCCCTTCATGCATTGCAACAAGGTATTCAAGCCTGCCCAAAAAAGATATCGCTTTTGTCAGCCAAAATTCGTAGGTAAGAATGGGGGAGGCGAGCATGGCCGCATGCGATTCGTAATGTGCCGAAACCGTGTCGTCCGGCGTGCGTGACAGAACATGAAGGTTGGTGATCCCGCCTCCGCCGGCCATGGCGCCCAATGAAAAACGGCCGAATGCGGTTGGGAGACAGAATTCGAAAGTCAGGCCTCCATAACCCATGTCAAGGTAGCTTCCCGAAAGGCCGGGTGATTGATAGTCAAGGCTGTAGGTGCTCCCAATGCATCCAATGCGGAAATGGCTGGTGAGATTGAATTGAAGCAACCCGCCAAGACCCCAGGCCATTCCGCGCATATGGCCGTAATCGCCAGCTATGTCCGCATACTGCGCGTAGGCGGTCATTCCCCCGGCGAATCTGCTTGCCGATGAAGTTGCTGAAACCGAATAAGAAAAAAAGAAAATAAATATCAGAATCGGAATCGTACGCAAATTGGCGCCTCTACACTTTATTAAGATGTATTGTCGTGTATGATAAATGACCATTTAAGGAAGAAGAAAATAGAAGAATCTCGTTCAGGATACAAGTTCGAGACCGATCTTCTTCTTTCACTTGCGGCGGAGAAAGAGAAGACGAGATGCCAACTGCACAAGAAATACTCAATTCCTTTGTTGGAATCAATGGTTTTTCGGTTGACCGTGAAGCAACTTTGTTGAGCGTGTATTTGAATGGCGCAGCCCGCGCATTCCCCGCGACTTGGCGCGGGGTTAGCGGACGACTATAAAATATTCTATTTCCATAGCCAAGGAAGAATCCCCGCCACTTGGGGCGGGGTTCTTCAATTTCAAACGGTGCCTGCGAGAACGGGTGCCGTTTTTTATTTTACATTATTTCGTGGCACCAAACTTGCATCATTATCATTTTATATGATGTTAATTGAACTTTTTTTCATTTATGATAAGATGTCCTGATTAAATTTTAATAATGGAAAGGAAAACCATGCGGAAAATCAACATGCTGCTTCTCTTCGCCTTCTTATTTGCGTGCTCTATTGTCGGCCCGCAGTGCAGTAAACCTAGTTCGACGTTCACGCTTAAATTCATCAATACTGGTCCGCTCTCCGTTACCGGATTCTATTTGAACCAGGAAAATGATTCGATTAATTGGGGATCGAACATTCTGCCGGTGGACTCGCTCACTACCAACGAATATGTCCTTTTGCACAATTTAGAAATCGGGCCGGTATATGCTTTCCGCGCCCGGTTCGACAGCATCGGCGCCGCAGCGTACCTGATCCATACGTCCATGCCGACCCATCCGGACGTCATTACCGTCCATGCTGCCCTAGACACGATAGGAAACTGGAGCATCGGCCACGCCTGGGGATGGGAGACATGGCCGGGGGAAGTGAAGGTGGGGCCGTGACATCAATGACAAGCCGAAGGACTTGCTCCGGGTACGATGTCGCAAAAGTCAATGCATCGCTTATTCCGCTAAGTGAAGCAGCGTCTGGGCACTTACCGCGCCTTTTATTTCCATCCTGACCGCATACGTCGAATGCCGCGGAACGAATCCATCATTCGGAACAAATGCCGGAATACCGCGAATCAAAGAGGTCGGCCTGCTCTTCCACACGCATTTCCCGTCAAGGCGGTACAGGCTCACCACTGCCGTCCCCGAGCCGGGGGACGTTATCCTGAATGCCGGACGCCTTTTATCAAAAGTAAATGAGAATGCGGCGTACTTTTGCTGGCCCGGTACCATCCTGTCAACCTGCATCGATTCCGTGATGATGAGATAGCTGCCTTGCTTTACGGCCTGCGGATTGCGACCCGGCACCCGCACCATTGCGGGCGTTGCATTCGGAGCGTACAGCTTGAGATTAAGCGGGCTTTTATCGTCAAGATACACGGCCACGGCGGTGTCTGAAATTGACGCATGCACGGCGTTCACCTTGGCAGCACTTTGCAAAATAACGCGCCGGCCGCTGCTGTCCGCGACCACGGTGCCTGCGCCCAGGAAAACATCTTTTATGATGCCGTCGGATGCAAAGCCGATGCTCGCCGCGTTCGCGTCCGTCACATAGCCGCCGGCCGCTGCCGTGTCGCCGGCGCCCGCGCGGCGGATGATATGGTCAAATGCGAGATTTCCGCTCACATGCACCACGGATGCGGATGAGGTCTGATTGGTCAGGGTGAATGCCGGCCGTGCGGCCCAGGTTGAGACGGTCGACGGGAAAATCACGTTGACAAAGTCAACCTTTTTCACGGCCTGCGGCGGCCTGATGACAATGCTGGGCTTGGCGGAATCAACGGTGTCGAACACGAACGGAGCGGGCGAGAGCGTTTTGATGCCGAGCAGATTGCCCTGTCCGCTCGATGCCCGCGCCCATCCGCCGGCGGTGTCGATGACGGCCGAATCGGCGCAGTGGAACCGGATCTCGTACGAGTGCGCCGCGCTGTCGGCGACATTGTCCACGATGATGAAATACGCGGGGCGCACGAACAGGACGTTCCTTGCGAAAAGCGAAACCATGAACGGCCCCATGGACCCGTCGGCGTTCGTGGACCGGCACCGCCGCGACGCGTCGGAGGAGACGAAGTCGTATCCGTCAATGTCGCTGACCGTGGTGAGGAGCCCGTCGTTGCCCGCGTACACGCCTGTCTGGTCGGTGGGGAAGTACTGGCCCCTGCCGTCCACGAGCAGGGTGTTGTGCGACGACGACTGGTACGCGGTGCCGAGGTCGTCATACAGACTGCGGCCCTCGTTCTCGCCGATTAGGGTGGCGCTGCCCCGGTACAGCCAGATGGTGTTGGCGTCGGCGTGGTCGTGACCCACGTTGAGGTTCGCGCCCGATGTGTCGAAGGGGTAGTTCTTCGACAAATACTGATTGTAAAGAAACATGCCGCCGTAGGCGCCGGTTTTTAATCCGAAGGTCAGGTCCGAGTCGCCCCAGCCCGTGCGCCAGATCACGCCCTGAAGGTCCCACAAAGTGCGGTACAAAGGGAGGTTTGCAGGCGGGGTGGAGGCGGCGGACGGTGAATAATAAAAGAACTCGCACACGTGATTGCCCGCCTGGTACGAACTGCGCCCAAGGTCGGTGCCCATTCTTGCCCAGAGCCACTGGCCGATGCCCGAGCCGCATTCCGATCCCGCAAGCGCGAGCAGGGAATATCCCGCGGCGCTCAGCCATCCGCCCCAGTCATCGATGTAACTCGAAAAGTCGAGCGCCATCTGGCGGTCCGACGGCAGATAATTGTACAGGGCGAAGAGTGCGTAGTTCGAGAGGTAATTGCGCGGGTACAGGTCGATGTTCTTGAGCCGCTTGAGGTTGAAATAGAACGGCATTGACGCGGTGAGCTTGGAGTTCTGATACAGGCAGCCCTCGTGCCATGTGCCGTCGCCGATGTTCGCGAGGTCGAAGCTGTCCCTGCGCATCTGGGCGATCACGTGGGAGAGCCATTGTGCAGCACTGTCGCATTCGCCGTCGAGCGCGAGCGCGGCAATGCCGAGCGCGGTGTTGTTGTTGTCCCAGTGGTTCTGGCCGTACGATTCCGGCCACCAGTTCGCCCACGCGGCGGTGTACGGGCCCGCGGCCGCTTCGTACATTTCCTGGCTGTGCTTGACCAATGCGGCGCGCACCGCGGCGCGGTCGCCCGCCGAAAGGCTGTCATAGAGCCAGTCATATGCCATGGCGCATGCCCGGATCATTGAGCCGAGCGACAGGTCACGGTCGCCGAGCGTCGCGTCCGCGCCCCAGTACGGCCACGTGGCAAACGCGGTGAGATAGCTCCGGCCGAGCGTCAGGTACTGAACATCGCCGGTGGCGACAAACGCGAACGCGAGCACCGTGACGTCGCGCGCGTCAAGGCTCAGATCGGAAGACGCCGCACCGGTAGGGGCTGTCGGCAGTGGCAGCGGCAACAGGGAGTTTGCGCAGGATATGATGGGCGCCATGATGGCGGCGTGGGTGGTGGTTGCCTTGGTTCTGATTGAAGGGATGTCGGTGGAGGAGAAGAAAATGGACGGATGGTTTGCAAGAACTGCTTCAGGTCCAATAAGGACAATGAGCGCCAGAATGAATTTTTTCCAAAAGGATTTACCCATGAGTACCTCGGGGCTAAAGTTTACGAGGCGCGGATAATGAAGACGGGAATTGCAATATTATCAAATGTCAATTTCATGGAAAATCGAGAAAGCTACTTTATACATTTTAGAACATACGCCTTGTTCTTCGATAGATTTTTCGGGACACGGAGCGTTTTGCCTGATAATTCCGTATAATCAAGCACCAATTTTCCCGAAAGGTCAAAGAGTGCGGCACCGCTCGCGTCCTTGGGAATGGTGATTGCTCCATCATGTGCGGAAATTATAATTCTGGAACCTACAGTATTATAAAGAGCTTTATTGTTGGCAGGAGAAACAGCCGCTGCCGCCGTTGCCCCTGTCGCCATCATCCACATCTGTTCCCCCGCTTGCATGAACGCGCCTTCGCCTTCCACCGACGAATTGTTCACGTCGATGCTGGCTGGCTGATCGCTTACGTTCTCGCACCGTTGGAGCCTGCCGTCGGTGCCCACGTTTGCCACGAGGTCGCGCCAGGCTTTTTTTACGCAGTCGATGTACTGCGCCGAATCCAGAAGGTGATTGTTGATTCCCCATGCCATGCCGAAACAGAAGAAAGCCGACGCGCTTGTTTCCGGATCGGGAAATTGAGTGTGATCGCGCATGCTCGTGGTCCACAGCCCGCTGTAAAGGGAATTGAAGCCCTGTTCGGCCATGATCGCGGCCGCCATTTCCCTGAATTGCTTTTCCCATTTGGGCCGTTGGGGATGATCAAGCGGCATGTCCCGCAATACGCGCGTCATCCCTCCCAAAACCCATGCCACGCCGCACGACCAGAACACGGGCTGGCCGTTGGCCGCTTTCTGGGTTTTAAATCCGCCGTCGCGGTACCAGAGGTGGTAGTTCGTGTCGTAAAGATTTGCGCTGGTCGTCCACCAGTACTGGGCCATCGAATCTATGAATTCATTGTTATTGATCGCCCGGCAATATCGGGACACCGCTGGCGGCGCCATGTACAGGGCATCGTCCCAGCTCCAAATACCTTGTTGCTTGACCGTATAAAAAAGATTTTCAAGGTTCGTTTTGACATTCGCTATCATCGAGTCGTTGGCCGGCCTCGGGTCGAGCAGGTAAATCTCGCAATAGGTCTGGCAGCAGCAGATATCGTCGGCGCTGGTGGTGAGAAGCGTGACGCACGGCATCCATTTGAATTTGATCGCCCACTGCCGCGCGAAATTGAGATAGGTGCTGTCTTTGGTGAGACGGTGCATTGCCATGACGCCGGTCATGTATGCCCCGCCGTCCCAGCTGTTGGGGTAGATCGGCCCGCTTTTCATATGGTAATAGGCCACGCGCTTGGTGATGCCGATGATGCTGTCCGGGGCGAATTCGTCGGGGTAGGCTTTAGCGGGCGCTATAATAATAGGAAAAGAAATGACCACAAAAAACAATGTGATGGATTTCATGACAATTTCCCCCTACTCTGAATTATATCAACAATATAAGACTTTTTTAGGAATTATGTAAAGATAAGAGATGGTTTTTCTCCGAGTGATTTTCAAGTTGCGAGAAATACAATTGAAAGACCCTTCGACAAGCTCAGGGTGACATAGGAGAATTATCGAATAACACTTGATGATTAGGAGCAATCACACATGCCTCCAGTAAGATTCGCGGAGAAATTACCAAATCCGAGCGCCAGGCAGGACCGGAGGGTGAGCCAGAGCGAATTGTCATTTCATTCCCCAAGGGTATAGAAATGGCACTTCGTGCTTCATTATTATATCTCTTGCCTTGTGTCACTTCTTTCCCTAATGTAAGGTAGTTGCGCTCTGCGCAGTTAATTATACCTTTTGCATTGTGCCGGCCGACCCCGCCGTCACGCATAGGACGGTCCGGCAACGAGGCGAATAGCCGAGCCCGGAGGGAGGGCCGGTGTCCGAGCATAAAAAAATATGGAATAAGTCCTGCACGGGCAGGCGCCCAATTTATTTGTTTTACATTGATAAATTCTCAAAAAAATGCCATTTCCGCAAGCCGATTGTTATATTATAAATCCATTAAAAATTCGGATTCCATAACCCCCCACCTTCTAAAAGGAGCAGTGGATGAAATCAAAGGCATTGTTTGTATTTATCGCGGTGCTTGCAACGGCCGGGCTTGTGATGCTTTCGTGCGCGCCGTATGCGCAACTCAAGCCAAAACCTGAGCTGTCCTCCGCGGAGCAGGGATACATCCAGCTTAAAAACGATAAAAAGGATTTCGAGTTGAAAAAAGAGAAAAAATATGTGATCATGTTCCCGGCGCCGGCAGAGGACAATTTCTACCTCGTGCTTAATGCGCCGTCAAAGAAAAAGATGAACAGCTTTTTTTCGGCCACCTATGCCGAAAACAAAACGCCGGGTGAAAAAATAAAGGACGAAACACTGTGGCCCGATTCCATAAGCGTTTATGCGGTGAACACAAAGTCGCCTTCTTACTACTGGTTCATGGAAGTGGGGGGGGAGGACTTTGTCCTTTCCATGAGATACCGGTATGCGCCCCAATGGCGTTTCAAGTTCGAGACCAAGGCGGCGGAATACAACGCCACCCTTGCCAGGAACGTGGTTGACAGAAGCGCTTACAAGGGCATCGGCACCACCACGCAGATCGACGCCATCAATTTTGCCGCGGCAATCGACACCATCAAGCGCCACGAGGCGGCGCTGGAAGGGGTATACAAGGAACTGCTCGCGATCGAGAGTATTTTCCCGGCGCGCATCGTGAACTCCACTGACCCGGCGTACCAGAACTATAAAAAACTGCGCGCCAACCTCGAGGACGAGATGAATTTCCAGAAGGCGTGGCTGGCGTCGCTCGATTTCTTCAGCAAAGAAAAGGCGTCGCGCGGCAGCCCCGAGGATTTCCTGGGCAAGATCGCTGATTTCACCTCGTATTTCAACCAGAAAAGCATGCTGGCGCCCAACGTGACCACCGAAAGCCAGCGCGTTCTTAAAAACAGGTTCGACGAAGTGATGCCCTATCTCACCATGAAACTGTCGGGAAAGGAAGACGCCGCGCTGTTTGACCAGAAGCTGTACAATACGGCTTCGCTTGCGCCGCTCGGCACACTGCTCGAAAAAGCGGGCATTGCCGTTCCGCAGGAACTCACGGCCATGACCAAATACGTCACGGATTTCGATTCCAAGGCGAAAACGCTTGCCGCGCTCAAGGATTCGGTAGACCGCATCGGCAAATACGTGAAGGACGGCCCGCAGTTCCCGAATGACGAGTTTTTCAAGGGCGTTGTGGCGCGCATGACCGCGGTGCAAAACGCAATGCCTTCCAAAATAGACGAGTCGTACGGCAAGTACGCGGCGAGCAAAAGCGCCGAGGCGCTCAACGCAGAGATTGCAAAGCTCGCGTCCTTTGTTTCCCAGCGCCTGGCGGAAAGCCAGCAGGCCGAGGTGCTCGTGCAGCAGGTTAACATCCTTAAACTGCAGGGCGATTTCCACGGAATGGAAGGCCTGCTTTCGCAGGCCAAGCAGCTCGGGTTTCTGCTTGACAGGTATCGTGACCTTGACAGGCTGTCGGTTGAGCAGCAGATGAAGGCCGTGAGGACGTCGCTGACGTCCGCGGCTTGGCAGCAGGCGGAAACCGGCCTGCGCAACCTGCACGTCGACCAGACGTTCATCAATCCACAGGCGGCCCTTCCCTTCAAGCAGGCCGCGGTGCGCGACATGGAAGATTCGCTGTACTCCACGGTCGAGCGCGTCACGCGCGCACGGGTAAATAAGTTCTGTGAGGAAAAAGTGACGGTGCTCGAGAACGTGGATTCGCTGTACTCCGACTCGGTCTTCCTGCCGGTGTACGACATCACCTTCTCGTCCGGGTCGCAGAACCATCTTCTCAAGAAAAAGGAGGCGCTCATCGCCGACCTGGCCAAGTTGAAGGACTATGATTTCCCGGCCAAGGCGATCAAGCTGTGCTACGAACAGTTCATCAAGAACCCGGATGAGAACGGCGTTCTCAAGGCGCGCGCCGTGGTGACGCACGGCAAGCATTACAAGGGCGACGACAAGGAGCTCAAGATCAAGATTGCGGAATGCGACCCGCTGTCGGCAAAGTGGATTTCCAAGCCCAAGGATTACCGCCGCGTGTTCGTGCTGCCCGTGACCGACAACCGCAGCAGGGGGGCGAAGAACAAGTATTACATCAGGCTCAACGTGAACATTCCGACCGACGCCGAGTTTCCGGTGTACGACGTGAACATCAAGCTGCCGAAAGAAATCGCTCAGAACGCGGCGGCGAGCCAGTGGTATGACCAGATCCTCTGCAACAAGACCGTGCTCAAGAACGAGGGCCGCTTCTCCATCGGCGCGCCGACCGCGGCCAACGATTTTGAATGCCAGATCACGCCGGTGCAGATGAACAAGGACAAGAACAATATCCTGGAAGTCAACTTCACGTATCCGGCGTTCAAGCCGTTCACGGTGAGCGTGATGGTGCAGAAGCCGATCATAAAGAAGAATTAATCTAAGGCGCCTTATGATTGATGAAAAAAAACTGCTTGATGATTTTGTAAAGGAGATTGTCGCCGCAGCCCATCCGCTTCGGATTATTCTTTTCGGCTCCTGGGCAAGAGGGGAGCGGCATGCCAACAGCGACCTTGACGCATTGGTAGTGATGCCCGACGGGACTGCGTGCCGAAGAACCGCGCGGGAAATTTACCGAAATTTATCCGGATTAGGGTATGCGGCGGACATAGTTGTTGCAACGCCGGCGATCATCGAACAGCAAAAGAACAACCGCTCACTTGTATATTTTTACGCCATAGCAGAAGGCAAGGAGTTATACCGTGCAGCGGCGTGACGGCCCGGTCCCGGGTACACCCGAAGATTGGCTGCTGCGGTCGAAAAGCAACCTTTCGCCGGCGGAAAAAGTCGTCAGGTGGACTGAAAAATTATTAATGGATAAATCGGCAATAACCTAGAAAGGGTGTCCCATGAAAGCAGTTCTCATCGTCATCCTCGCAATTCTCGTCCTCGCCGGCGGCGGGGCAGTATACTGGTTCGTGTTCCACAAGGACCTGAGCGGCAAGATCGTCATACCGTACATCGCGCACCAGAAGCCGCGCATCGACCCGCATGTGCCGAGCGCCATCCCCATCGCCGACAAGCTCGACGAGGTGGTTTTCGACGGCCTCTTCAATGTTTCGGCCAATCCGAGCGGCATCACGTACGAGGACGGGCTGGGGGAGCTGATCAACGTCGACCCGAAGACCAGCGTGGTGACGGTGAGGCTCAAGCAGGGCAAGAAATGGCATTCGAGCTGGAACGTGACCATGGAAAAGAACAAGGCCACCATTGCGCCCAAGCAGGACAATTTCTTCTCGGCGCAGGACCTCAAATTCACCCTGCACCGCATCCAGAAACTGGGAAGCCTTTCACCCGATTACATTCTGGTGTCGCAGGCCATCCCGAATTTCGACTTTTCCGGGCCGGACGACAACAACGAGATAAAGTTCCAGTTCAAGGGCGACCGCGACTGGAAAGAGCCCGACATCAAGGAAGTGCTTTCGTTTAAAATCATCCCGGCGAATTCTGAGATGGACGCGCCCGCCTACACGATCGGCACGGGTCCGTACCTTCTGACCGGGGAGTACGAAGACGTGATTTACTTCCAGAAAATGCCCGACGGCATCGCGCGCATCCCCAATTTCATCCTCAAGCCGTTCATCGACAACAGCACCTACACCACCGAATTGCGCAACCGCAACATCAACACGCTGCTGTCCACGCCGTTCGGCGCCGTGTCGTCCATCCTGGGCGACAGCGCCAAGTTTTTCCATAAGTCAAGCATCGCCACGTGTTTCTTCGCCGTGCTGTTCAACGTGGAGCGGCTCAACCTCCAGCAGCGGCTCGCCCTGCGCAAGCTCATCAACAACCAGATCATCATGAACCGCTTCTTCAAGATAGGCACCCAGCAGCAGCGCCATATCGCCAATTACAAGGGCGAGGGCGACAACTATTCGGAATATCTCAACAACAGCGTGTTTCCCACCACCTCGTACTACGTGGAGGAGCAGATCGTGACCCCGGACTCGGTGCGGGAAGGTCCGGACGTGTCGGTGCTGCCCGACACGGTGCGCATCCAGACCTGCCTGAATTATGATTTCAAGGAAGAACTCTCGGATCTCGTTGAGATCATGAACGACCCTGCCCTGTTCCACGGCAAGATCAAGGTGGCGGCCGTGGGCAACGAGGACATCAAGAAGCAGAACTACGACGCCGTGCTCGTGGCCATCAGCGGGTACCGGAGCAACTTCCTGTTCGACCTGTTCCCGATCTTCCTGCGCGAGCCTGATTTCGAGTCGTACAAGATCAACTTCAGGACCATGGTTGACGCTAAGGGAAAAGAGGCCGCCGACCCGTCGTGCTTCACGGCGAACAAGAACTTCTTCCGGCTCGACCTGGGCGCATCGTCGGCCGAGCAGGCCGATTTCAAGCAGCTGCTCGACTACATCTACGGGTTCATGGCGACGCGCGAGATCGGCGACAAGCAGCACTATTCGCAAAGCCTCGACAAGCTCGAGCAGAAGCTGGCGCTCGGCTCGTGGCTGTTCTCGCTGCCGTCGCTGGCGTATTTCTCCACGCAGTTCGACGCCTCGACCATCGACCTGTACGGCGTGGCTTCGCAGCTGTCAACCGCGAAGAAATGGCAGGAAGCGCCGAAGAAGAATAAACTTTTTTAAGATCAAAGGAAATATGCGGCTGTGTCAGCAATGGAGAAGTAGCAAGAACCATCGAAGGGAAAAATTCTGTCGTGCGGAATAAAGAAGGGAACCGCTTTCGGTTCCCTTCTGTTTTGCATTTTATTGCGGTTGACAAATTTATATGAAAGCCGTATATTCCCATCGGGTGAAAAAGCCGACAAAAATCAAGTTGTTTAATATCTTATGAGCGTCATGACAGGCATCATCGTCGGTTGGATCGTGGTCGGCATCGCGTCAGGCCTGATCATCTGGCTGCTTGTCCGTTCCACGCGGCGCGCACGTGTATTGATTAAAACGGGCGTTCCGCTCGAGGCGACGATCGTGAAGGTGCTCAATGAGGGGACCGTGGTGAGCGGATCGCCGGGCGTGATGTTCAGGGTCATCATCGAAGTGACGCCGCCGGCCGGCGCGCCGTTCAATGCAGAAAAGGACCTCTATGTCTCCCTGGCCGACGCCGGTTCGGTCCGGCCCGGCGGCAAGGTGAAGATCGTCATGGACCCGAAGACGAACCGCGTGGCGATACCGGGGACGGATGACAGATTGTGAGGGCTCGCATGGTCGCCAAGCCTCTGATGCCATTTGATTCTTGACTGATGCTTTTCATGCCGCATTGTTCTCCGCAAGCATTTTTTCCTTCTCAAAATGCAAAGCACGGCAGAGAGGCAGTGCGAACGTCCGTTCGCAAGGGGGGAGACACCCTGCTCAACCGTGCCGTTATTTCACCTGTCAAATTTGCACATTCGCACGGCGTCAATAATTTGGCCGTTTCTTTCATGGACCAGTATATATATGCCGGTATTTATGCTCCGTGGAATGAGTCCAGCAGGCGTGGCGGCAGAAAATTTAAAGCGGTCCATAAGCTTACCGCGCACGTCGAAGACCCTAACTTCATCAAGGCCCGTGTTTCCCTTGATTGACAATCGCGGAACAAGCGCCATGGATGTCAGGGGCTGCGGCGGGTTCCATGAGCCCCATGCGGTTTTCAGCGCTTCGAGTTGTGTGCGGATACCGACACTGGCGGTACCGGGATTCATATTTGGACCCAATCCCCCCGCCGTATCGGCCTGCAGCCACATGTCGGCTAACAAAAATCCATTGGGTCCTTGAGCCGCCATACTTGACGAGCTGCATCCGCCATGCTGTGTACCTATGGCCGATGCAGTGTAGTTGTCGCTACCATAACTCCAACTTCCGCAGCCTTCGCTTTCGATATAGGGTTTGGTATTGTTGTGGTATCCGACATGGACCGCAAGATCCGCTGCTGCAAACGCCGCTTGATCGTTCCAAGGATTCGCAACAATAATGGCCGGATCGACAGCCCTTACTGTTGATATTACCTCAACCTTGTTAGGTATGATACCGCCAGCCATGGCTTCATTGTCGGGATCCATAAAGGTATTGCGGTAATTATGAGCACTGAGCCATCTCGCCGTGTTTGCAATGGCGGTGTCTACTTGCGCTTGACCCCAATTGGAACATTTTGCATTGGTGCCTCCCCAGTATAGGCATCCGACCTGTATTATCATGCCCTTGGAATCCGCTGCTTCAATAATCTGGCCGAGCCTTGTTGAATAGACAGGGTTAAGGGTACCGTCGCAGTTGAATCCCGGAATGTTCCCATATCGCGACCCCATGATAAAGACACTTATGGTATTGCACCCGTAATATTTGAAGGTGTCCAGATAAAAGATAAGCGAATCGGTCGCCCACTGACATACGAGCGATTGGGAACAACGCAGGCCCTTGGCGACGAACCCCTTGCCGTTGATTGTCGTAGAATCGCCGCGTACCCCAAAAACATACCCGGTCGCTGAAGCCGGGACTGTTAAAAATATGAGCGCCAGCGTTGCGCTTAACGCGAAGCGGCTGAGATTAACACAGGACATTTTCATAACCTCTCCTTTAAAGGGTTAAAATGGATAAACTTTGCTTTTTTTAAAACCGCCGGCGTCCATGATGGCGCTTTGGTCGTTCAATTATGGCCTGCAAATCTTTTGTACGTTGGTGATGATGTTGCATTTGCCATAGACAACCAGATATGGAATTCCCTGACGCAACGACAGCGACTTTTCGAGCGCGGCCGCATCCCCATGAGTTGCGCGTGCAAGTAGCTTGCCGCTTAGGTCGAACACCTTCAAATTATCGTAACCGGTAATGGTAACGCGCGACGGAAGTACGTGTGACACCACCGAGGTCGGCGCAGGCGGGACCCATGCTCCATAGTTGGTTTTAATGTATTCGAGCCACCAGCGGACGCCGGCATCCGGAAGCACGGCGGTGACGTTTGCATTCACTTGAGAATCGGTAAAATTCGACATGCCGCCAGGCGTCATGAACGGACCTCCGATTCCCTGAAGGGGACCGCATTGGAGCCAGGTCGAGGCGAATCCGATTCCATTATTACCTGCCATTTGCGTTTTCGTATCGTTGAGGGACAGTGTTTTATACGCGCTGGTATATCTGCCGATACGGATGTAGTTGTAATAATTGGCCTGCTTGCTGTAACCGCTCCAGTAATTGCCGAAGTCGGGGGAATATTCGGAGTCGAAATAAGGTTTTCCGGCGGTCTTTGGCCCAAAGTGTATGTTCAGATTCGCGGTTGGCGCGCCTGCACTCCCGTTGCAGGCGATTACAGCTGCATTATCCACGGCATGACCGGCCTGCACCATCAGTTCCACAGAAAGCCCTGTCATATTCTCATTGTCCGGGTCAATAATAAAATTCCGGTAGCTATGGTATTTAAGCCATTGAACAACATTTGCAACCGCTTTGTTTGCGCTTGTCTGGTCTGCCGTTGTCGGGTTCGGGAAGCTGTCTTTTGCGGTGGACGTTCCCCAGTACAGACAGCCGATAAGGACCATCATGCCACGGTTGTCGGCCGCTTCGATGATTTCTCCCATTCTTGCTGCAACGGTAGGATTGAGACTCTGGTCCTTCAAATAACCTCCGACATCGCCAAACCGTGATCCCATGAAATACACCGTAACGAGGTTTACTCCGTAGTTTTTAAATGTGTCCAGATAGGTTATGAGCATTTGTGCTGTGGAATCCGAAACAAGCGCGTTTGAGCAACGGAGGCCGATCACTTTTATTTCGGTGTTGTTCAGCAGGATCTTTGAACCGGATACGGAGACATTATAATTAGTCGCACATGCGGACCAGATAATAAGGAATAATGTGATGAAAAGAGCTGATGGATTTTGGAACTTCATAAAACCCCCTTTGGGAGAGAGAGGATGGATAACGGTTTTGCTTGTCATTTTTTGTTATCGAGGGTTAATAGTGATTCCTTGATTTGATAATATAAGGCCAAAAAAGTAAAATGTCAATAAATAAATAGACTACAATGCAAATAAATTATAATTACTTTAATATCAATATGTTAAATATATAATATAATCCTTTTAAAAATCTAATTTAAACTGTAATATCACACAAAATAGAGTGATATTAAGGGGATGCTTTTTATAATAAACCTTCAATAGGCGTATGTGGAGGCAGAATTCTCCCGTAGAATCCTGGATAATTTCCCGTCTTTAACGGTATTAGGTATTGATTAAAAGAAAGCCTTTTATGATTGGAGAAATGCGGCCTTTTTTCGAGAGGATAAGTTCCAAGGCCGAGAAGTATTGACAAATTCTTTTATTGATTAAAAAAAGAATACAAAAAAATCATTTGCCTTCTAGGCACCAATTCACCGCTGCGTCAAACAGCCTCCACCCATTGGCATTCAGGTTAAGGGAGGCGTCCAATTCAAGAAACAGGCCCACGCGGCGCGCCGGAGCGGGAGTGGTGTCGTAGAGAGGTGTTCCCTTGTCAAAACAGAAATCCATCGCCTCATCCGTCATGCCGGGAACTGATGCTATGATCGTGGCGGCTGTCGCCGGCATGCCCCAGCGCAGTTGCAGCGGCTGCCCGAGCACCGCCACCGTGCCGCTGAGGCCCGCGGCAAGGGGGTGGGCCGGGGAAACGATGGCAACGCTGTCGTAGCTTGCGGACGTCACACCATAATCGATCCCGTTTTTCGGACCGGTGAGCGTCATGACACCGAACAGGGAGCTTTCTCCGGCAAGAACCGGCTTGGCCCAGACGCGGAGCATGCCGGCCGTCACGCCGGAATCGATTGACGAACCGAAAAAAACCAGTGCGATTCCCGCGGTGTCGACCGCGGAAACGGTGCCCGCAAACCTTGAGATCATGGCGATCCCCCTGCCTGCCAACCGGCGCAGGAAGAGCGAATCCCGGTTGTTGAGGGTGTCGGCCTTATTGACATACAAGACACGGTAGGTTGCGGAAATTGCGGTGTCCCCGGATGTCACCAATACATTGCCGGCGATGTTCCTCGGCGCGCCGGGAGCAGCGTCGCTGGCGTACACGAACAGAGGCATAAGCGCGGCGGGGAGCGAGTCGATGATCACGATGCTGCTGTCAGCGACAATGGAGAATGTGGTTCCCGGTATGTAGACGTGTCCCGGGCCCGCACGAAGGGTGTCGGCGATAAAGACAATAGCCGCGCCCGGGGCGCTCAGTGCGGCTGTCTTTACGGTTGCGGTGTCGTTTTTCAACACCTGTTGACCGGTGACGAGCAGCCGGGAGTGATCGTCCAACTGGAGGGCCTGAACAGAATACCGTCCCGTTTTCACGCCATTAAAAAAGTATGAGCCTGCGGTGTCGGTCGTGTCGGATGCGATAGCGCTGTCTTTGATGCCGGTCACCGGATTGAACGCCGAGGGAACCAGCAGCACAAGGGTGCGGCCGGCGGGCGTATTGTCTGATTTGACAATATTGCCTTTTAGGCAGCCCACGTCGGTGGCGGAACCTCCATCGGTGACAATCGGATTGGTACCGCATGATGCAAGAAAGACGGTGACAAGGGCAAGAAGAATTCGTTTCATTTCTGCCTCCCCCTTCTCTTGGGTCCGCGCTCCATGGGGAAAAGCTGCATTCCAAATGCGTGAACCTTTTTCGGGCTTCCATTGTCAGCCGCTATGAGGTCAAGCATTTTCTTGCGGGTGGCGTCGAGTTCAAGTTTTATCATACCGAACGCATTATCGGAAAAACTTCCGATGATGGTCCTGAAATACTGCCTGTCGGCGGGGATGGAATCGAGTGCACCGCAGCTTATTTCCATCATCGCCTTGTGGAGTTCCCTCGCAGCGAGTGAATTTATGTCCGTTCCTGTTGATATGATCCTGTCGCTTACCTCGTAATGCCCGTCGGCTCCAGTCCGGATGAGGCCAAGGCTGAGAAGAAGCTCAACGGATTTTTTTGCCTGCCGGGGAGAAATTTTCGGCGTAATCGCTTTTGCGAGAAATGAGTAATCATCAAGGAATTTGTGGGCGTGAATGTATTCACGGACCGCGATGTTGCGCCAGTCCGAGAGGTAATTGTATTGGTCTTTTCTGATTTTCTGGATTTCAGAACGGTGGGAAAACTGGGAGAGCCCGGTGAAGAAGCGCTGTTTTTTTTCCGATGTCTTTGCCTGATTATATTGCACGAGAAGCGAAAAAAACTTTGTTTCCTTTTTGGCAAGACCAAGCGCGGTACTGAATTTTTTTATCGAGCTGGGCGAGAGGTTCTTTTTGCCATCAATCACGTTCTTGAGGAAATTCGGGCCGCTCATTCCTGCTTTTCCGAGGAACAGCCGGTGAGAGAAGCCGGGGCTGGTTTCCTTTTTATAATGGTAATAGTCTGAAAGATATTTCCGGAAATCGGTGTATTCAAAAATTGGCTTCATGGTATAAAAGATACAGGTAAAATGAAGAAAAGTCAATAGTTATTTGGACTACATGATTATAATCGTTATATATTGTTTTAGTGAATTGATATTTAATAGATTACACAAAATTAAATGATTCTTGAATTAAATAAAAGCCAATTTTATTAATGATATATTGGGTGGATATTTTGGCAAAATGTTTCAGGCGTGTTTCATTGGAAAATGATTTCTGATCATTTTTACAGAGATAATCCGCATATATTCCAATAAATAATTATTTTTATTGTGCATGCAGTAATGAACTTATTTAAAGGTCAGATTGCCAACGCCATGAAAAGATCATGTGAGAAATTCCTTTTTTTGATTCTTATATTAAACGTATTTTCATTTTCCCAAACTACCTCCGACGTCCTCATCCTTTCCCGGCCGCAGGACTACACCATATTCAACGAGTACCAGCAGCCGCTCTCCGATCATGAAAAAAACCTGTTTGTTCCAAATGCTCCCCTGCAGATCGTGAAGGAAAACGAAATCATGGGCGATCAGATCACCCATGCGCTCAGGTTTGTATTCGAAGGCAGGACATGGTTCATCGAAAAAGATGAGTCCGGTAATTTCGCGGGCGATAAGGGCAAGCAATTCAGGCAGGTCTTAAGAAGATGCCTTATCGTCGGCGACACGGTGCAAATCACCGCCGATGGTGCGGTGCCGTTCTCCGAAAAATTCCCGCCCGGGGCAAACGGCTGGCTGAAAAAAGGGGAGACGGTGGAAAGGCTTTTTTCCTACGGCGGGTTCTATTGCGTGAAGCGGCCTGCCGTAACGCCGCCGTATGGATGGAGCAGGTTCGGCGCCAAGACCGGGTGGAGGCGTGTAGAACAGGGCCTTGAAAAACCGCAAGGGCTTACCACCTTGCTCACGGAGCAGATCATGGACCGTTTCAAGGCCGCCAACAAAACCTATGAAGAATATTTCTCACATTTTGACAAACTCACCGGCCAGGAAAAGACAATTCCCCGTTGGCGTTGTGAAGCAAAGGGGGATGAGGTGCATTGCTCCTTAAATGCGCCGTATGACGGAACGTCACAGCTCGACGAAAGCACCCAGTATCTGGTACGCGATCTTGAAAACATGCTCATCGGGAAACAGTACGAGGTACTGTTTGACAAGGGCGGAATCTTTATAAAGCCGAGAAGCCAGGGCCGGGACAAGCCATGAGGCAGAAACTTTTTGAACATATTCTGAGTGTGGCATTTGTGAGCGTGGTGCTGCTTGCCGCGCTGTTCGCGGCCCGCGCGGGCGTTCAGGCGAGGCATGAGCAGGAAACGAGCAGGGCGCAGGAATACGGCGATCTTTCGTTTGTCGATTTTAACGACGGGTTCCATAAGGCACTTCTCAAGGACGCGGTGAACATTTTTTATCCCGGTCAATATGAAAATAACAATGCGACGGTGGAGAAAATCCTTGCGCTGCGGGAAAGCGAGTTCAGCAAGAAGCTGCAGAAATCGTATGTGGAAGAGACGCTGTCGTGGAGGAAGCTTGGCCAGCTTTTCATCATGTATCTGAAATTCATCGCCGTGTACGTTGTGGTGATGCTCCTCACGTATTACGGCGTGCAGACCCTGGCCGTATGGCGTTTCTGCAGAAAGAAACAGCATGCGTTTGCACAGGGGAAAACATTCGGCGCCATCGCCCTGCATGTTCTCGCGGCCATCGGAAAGACCGCGGCGTATTTCGTGCTCTTTTCGCCGGCCTATGTGATCGCCTATTCCATCCGCACCGAATTCAACACCGATACTATCATTTTCATGGCGATTCTGGGCGTGCTTTCCAACGGCCTGCTCGTCACCTATGCCAACAAGTTCTACGCGTTCCTGGTTGCCGAAAGCCGCAAGGGATACGTGGAAACCGCGCTTGTCAAGAACCTGAGCTCCTCCTATGCCCCGCATGGACCCGGCGGAATCCGAACCAGCGCGGTCCTCAGGCCAATAAAGCGGTTCGACGGCCATGTTTTCGGGCATATTTTCTCCAACGCGCGGCACCAGTACCTGCCCACCATCAAGGAACAGGCGTCATTTCTCATCACCGGGCTCATCATCATTGAAATGGCGCTCAACATCCACGGTCATTTGAGCTACGAAATGTTAAGGCAGATGCTGTATAAGAATTATGATATCGTGATAGTCATAATTCTGGGGATATTCTTCACCGTCAAGGGAACGGAGATTGTGGTGGACCTCGTGGAGAACAGGGCGGAGAAGAGGATCGAGAACAAATGAAGCATGTTGACAGTTGATGGTTGACTTGTTATTGGGCGTGGAAATGTCATTGCGAGGAGCTTGGCGACGAAGCAAGCTCAGATAAGACTGCATAGATGACAAAGTATGAATAAGTATCATGTTTACATAACGACCAATCCATCAAATACAGTTCTATACACAGGTGTAACAGGAGATATATCCAAAAGGGTGTTTGTCCATAAGAATAAACTTTTAGATAGTTTCACTAAGAAATGCAATGTCATAAAACTTGTTTATTCCGAGGAATATTCTTTTATCGATGACGCTATAAAAAGGGAAAAACAGATAAAAGGTGGATCAAGGAAAAAGTAAATTGAATTGATACGGGCTACTAATCCGGAGTTTAAGGAATTAAAAGTTGTTGGATGAAAAAAAGGATCAATGAATGTCCATAAATAGATTGCTTCGCTTCGCTCGCAACGACACGCCACTTGTCATTGATTCTCAAAAAGGAGCTTGTAATTATTTTAAGGCTTTTTTAACCGGAAACCGTCAACTGCCAACAGTCAAACAATTATGATTAAGCAGTTATTGCTAAAGAAAGACCTCCGGTGGATCCTCATCTGGCTCCTCGGCATCATTGTCGCCGCAGTCTGGAACATTTTGTTTCTGAACAAACCCGCCCTGCGCCAGGTGACGGCCGGCTTTATCGACACCTTTGCCATCGCTCTGCTCGTGGTGGTGTTCACCTTGCTGCTGGCGTGGTGCGTGACGCTGGCGCTTCACTCCTTTGAAATGAGTAAAAACAAAGCGCCGTATCTGCTGCTCACGTTTCTCCTCAACCTGATCCGCTCGATCCCCCAGATCGTGGGCATCCTGTTCGGTTACGTGGCGGTGGGCGTGCTGATCCAGACCGGCGCCGTGCGGAGCCATGCCGTTATTTTCCCGCTGCTTGCCTTTTGCGTGAGCCTGTTTGTTTTCATTGAATTCGTTGATCTCATGCGCGAGCGCATCGCGCATTACCAGAAGCTCGATTTTTACAACGCGATGCGCGTATGCGGCATTTCCGAGGGACGCGTGATCAATTTCGACATCCTCTGGAAAAACAGCCGCATTCATATCCTCAACAAGCTCATCTCGGTATTCGGCGCCGCTATATTTTTGCAGTGCAGCGTCGACTTCATCATTTCCGTCGGGCTTTCAACCGACGTCAACGCGGTGACGCTGCCCGCCACCATGGGAAGCCTGCTTGCGAAAATAGACAGCAAGCAGGACATCCTCTCCATCGGGTACGCGCTCACGCACCCGGAATACATCGGCTCGCTGTTTTTCGAACACCTGTTCGGCATCACCGTGGCGTTCCTCATCGTTTTTTCTCTTATGTCAATATACCATATCGCCAACGGCTACGCGGAAAGGCACCGCCTATGACGCTCGAGCGCTTTTCGGTGCGGGTGAAGGCGGGGCAGCGCACCGTCGTGTCCGCCGCGAACTACGGCGTGTTCCAGGACGAGGTAACCTTCCTGTTCGGCGAGTCGGGCATCGGCAAGTCCATGGTGTCGAAGGCCGTGTACGGCCTGCTCGATCCCGACGAACTTTCGGCGACGGTCAACGACAAGCCCTACACGGTGTACCTTGACGATGCGGAGGTGAAGGAGATAAAGAAGAACAGCTTTTTCGTGTTCCAGGAGCCGTCGTCGCACCTCAATTCCCTTTTAAAAATCTCGGACCAGCTCAACGAAGGCAGCCTGCGGCTTTCGAAGGACGAGGCCGCGATCATGGAAAGACTGTGGCAGGACGCGGACGTCGCCGCAATCCGCCGCATTCTCGACGTGTTTCCCAAGCCGTACCGGCCCAGCGGCGGCGAAAAGCAGCGTGTGCTTTTGGCGATGGCGTTCAAGAAAATCGACGTGCTCATGCGCACTACCGGCGCCGGCGGCAGGAGCTTCTTCGTGTTCGACGAGCCCACCGGGAGCCTTGACAACCGTTACCGGAACCTGTTCCTTGGATTGCTTTTTGAGAAATACGCAAAGCGCCCGTTCACGGTCATGATCATCACGCACGATTATTCCATCATCAGCGAGCTGTACGCGAACTACCGGCCGCTTCTTCCGCGGATCCATCTGCAGGAACTGCGCCGCAAGGAGGGCGCCGAGGTCGAGGTGGTCGATTTTTCCGCGCAGGATTACCTGAGCTGGCTCGGCGAGGCGCCGGCAGGCTCGTCGTTCGGTGTTTCGGAAACGCCCGTGCTCAATTTCGGCGCGCGCTTTACCGTGTTCGGCAGAAACCTGTGCCTGTACAAGGATCCGGCGCACACGAAGGAAGCCGATCTCGAAATCAACAAGGGTGAAATGGTGTATGTCAAGGCGCCGAGCGGCGTGGGCAAGACCACGCTCGCAAAGGTGATCATGGGGCTTTATCCTGCACAGAAATTCGGCATGACGCTCTGCGGCTTGCGTCTTACCGAAAAAACGCCGAAAAAAATATGGTCAGCTAAGATTTGGGGCAAAAAGGCGGGCATGGTGTTCCAGCATGCCGACGAATCGCTCAACCTGGCCGCGTCCGTGAAAGAGACCTTTGATGGTCTGCCGCTTTCCGAAAAACTTACCCTTGGGCGGCTTTCGCAGGTGCTTTCCGAGCTGTTCGACGGGAAAATCACCCAGGCGTTTCTTGCCAAAAAGGTGGCCATGCTCAGTGGCGGCCAGAAGCAGCGGCTGAACCTTCTGCGCACCATCGTGCTGGCCACCGACCTGCTCATCCTCGACGAGCCGCTCAACGGTCTCGATTTCCTCAGTGTCAAGAAGGTGCTCTCGATCCTCGACAAAAAACGGAGCGAAGGCACGGCCATGCTCATGATCTCCCACAACGAGGAGATATTCGACCACTTCGTTGACAAAGAGCATGTGTATTACCTGGCCGAAGTATAGTCTTTTATTTATTTGGGTGGGGGAAGCTTAGCCCGTCTCATAATTACTTACATAGTCATGGCGCCTGCCGGTCACGGCACCGGTTCTACCCCTTCGGGTACTTCTCCCTCGTCAGGGATTTCCAAGGGTCACAAGGGTCGTCCCTTCGGTCTCGCCTTCGGCTCGGACCGCCACGGCCCTTATGTGCCTGACGGCGAGGGCCGGGCAGCATCGCGCTCTGGCGACGGCCTCCGGTCGCCCCTGGCGCGGAGCATCCCCTTTTACTTTACAAACTCAACAAGCGACTTCCGTTGGGGATTCAGACACTGGTGATTAGCAACAAATATTAACGGCGAAGAAATCAGAATCGGGGTTAATCCTCATGCCCGGCGTTAGGTGGACCGAAGGGTGAGCGAGAGCGAATTGCCGGCCGACCCCGCCGCGAAGCGGTATCGGGCGGTCCGGCAACGAGGCGAATAGCCGAGCCCCTAGGGAGACCGACCCCACCTCGTATGAAAGAGCGAGGTGGGGGAACGCCAAACTTTATTTCAACGAAAAATTGTTATTCCGACAGGCTAAACGGCGGATATTCATCCGTTATCAGCAGAAACGTGTACGCGTTCACCCGTAACCCCCATCGCACCACACCCACCACGAATTTATGAATACCTGCCGGATACTTGCCTGTAAATAGTATCGCGAACCAGGTAATTATTGTCAGGAAAACCACGGCAATTCCTAAAAATATCAGGATGAAAAGGTGCGGGAGAGCGAGAAACCATTTCACCAACGGCATGCCCTGGGACAATTCTTTTGAGGCATCGGGATGGCGGAGTTCTACCATGACTGATTGGTCCTCTTCAATAGCCGGATATTCATCGCGCAGGAGCAAAATGTAAGCGCCGACCCTCATCGAAAATTTTGTCAAGGCATAATTCCAGTCGAACCACCAGCGCGGGTATTTTTTCCTGAACAGAATCATGAGCAGGGTCGGCAGAAACAGTATGCCCGGAGCCGCCCATATCACCTTCTCTGTATGAATGCCCGACATGAGAGACAGAATGATAATGATGGGGATGGCGCAAAAATATCCTGAAAAAGGCGGTCAAGCGGCCCGACCGGGAAGGGCAAGGGATTGAGAGCTTGGCATAGGGGAATGATCCGGAAACAGGCTTGGTATCCATGACATATTTTCTTTCTTTCGAAATGATGTTTGATAGGAAGATAGTCTGCGGAATGTGTTCGCGTCCATCTTTTTCAGCCGCGTTCTCCACGTGCCCCAAGGTCGAAATGTTTATCTGCCGCAAAGTTGACTAAAAGATAAACAAGCCGTATATTCTCAGTCAGATCCGGCCTCCACTAGAACAGGCGCAAAAATGATATTGGTGAAATATCTTGCGTAAAATCGCAACTTTCGTGGATTCTTGCTGTTTTGCCATCATACGCGATATCAAGGTCTTAGCGTATATCCAATAAATCGGTATGGATTTTGATAACTGGCTTCTACAGTATGATTACCTTTATAAGAGCATATATAAAATCCATGAGATTGTATTACTCGTTCGTGACCGGCATGGCCGGATGGCTGGGTGTTTCATATTATGAATACCTTTCCACAAATCCCATTGAACGGACGATCGAAACGGCTCCTGCACCTGAAAAGAAAATAATCATTCTCGTCCTTCTGTTTCTCAGTTGGGGCGTCAACCAGATCATAAATGATTTTCTTGGATTAAAAGAGGACCGCATCAATGCACCTCACCGGCCCATGGTGACCGGCGAATTGAATCCCTATGGCGCACTTCTCCTCTCCATCGCACTCATCCTCGTTTCCGCAGCGGTCACCTGGTTCTATCTCGAGCCGTTTGCAATAGTATTTCTTTTCGCTGGCGTATTGCTCAACATCCTTTATGAATTCGCAAAAGGCAAGGGTATTCTCGGGAACATCGTTTTCGGGTTCATGATCACCATGGCCCCGCTTTTTGGCGGTTATGCTTCGGGTCCGACGGCATCAACGGTTCTGATGCCCCATCGGGTGTCGGTGCTCATTATGGTATGGGTGATGAACGCCCTCATGACCTATTACACGTATTTCAAGGATTACAAAGGCGACATGGCAGCGGGCAAGTTGACGCTCGTGGTCTCATTCGGTCTCCGGAAATCGCGCTGGATTTCGATTTTTTCCGCGTTTCTGCCAACGTTGATTTTTGCAGCGCTCAGGATTTCGGGGATTTACCGCACACCGCTGAACACTACGTTCATTTCGCTTGGTCTTCTGACTGTTTTTCTTCAGATTTGGACCGGCGTGCTCTATTACCGTTTTCCAAGCGGGCCCGGAGCATATAATTCTTTGATCACGAATTTTCGGGCCTGTACCTGCGGCCAGGCCGCGCTCATCGGCATATTCAATCCCGACCTCGCCCTGTGGCTTTTTATTTTTTCCTATGTTTTTGTCGGGTTTCTTTTTGATTTCCACCGCGACCATCAGCAGTGACAGAGGGAGAATCCCCGTGAGGCTTTTCGAAAATGCAGGTATCGGCGCGGTAACGCTTGAAAACCGGATCATCCGCTCGGCGACCTTTGAGGGAATGTGCGATGCGCAGGGGGCGCCCACGGACCGGTATGTAAATTTTTACGCGTCTCTTGCGAAGCATCACATCGGAGGAATCGTCACCGGATTTGCCTTTGTCAACAAAGACGGCAGGGCAATGCAGCCGGGCCAGGCCGGAATCGACGGCAACGACAAGATCCCCCGGTTCGCCGAGTTGACGAAAAACGTCCACCGGCATGGCGGCATCGTTTTTTTGCAGATCGCTCACGCTGGCAGGCAGACGGTTCCATCTGCGACCGGCGGGAAGGTGTATGGCCCGAGTGCAAAGAAGTCAGGATATTTTACTGTTAAACCGTCGCGGCTTTCCCTTTTGCAGGCGGAATCAATTATCAATGATTTCGGCCGCGCCGCTCAAAGGGGACGTGAGGCGGGGTTTGACGGCGTTCAGGTGCATGCCGCGCACGGTTATCTCATCCATCAATTCCTTAATCCGGCGGTCAATGACCGCAGCGACGCATACGGCATTGACCCGCACAGCGGCATCGGCACGGAGTTCCTTGGCCGTGTCCTGCAATGCATTCGCGCCTCATGCGGCAGCGACTATCCCGTTCTTGTTAAAATAAGCGCAGGCGACGAATACCACCGCGGAATGAAGAGGCCTGAATTCGTCAACCTGATCCGGTTCCTTGATGCGCAAAAAGTGGACGCCGTCGAAATAAGCTGGGGCACCATGGATCGGCCGCTGAATATTTTCAGGGGCGCTACGGTCCCGGTTCAGGCCATACTTGATTACAATCCGGTATACCACCAGCATAACGGACTCCTGCGTATGGCATGGAAAATCGTTGCACTACCGGTTCTCAAGAAATCTTTGAAACCGTTCACGCCTACCTACAACCTACCCTTTGCACGGCTTGCCAGGGAACACACGAAAGTTCCCCTGATCTGTGTAGGCGGTTTCAGGTCGGGTACGGAAGCAACCGGAGCTGTTGAAAACGACGATATCGATTTCGTGAGCCTGTGCCGGCCCTTTTTACGGGAACCGTCCCTCGTTTTAAAGTGGCGGCAGAACAGGGACTATCGATCGGGCTGCATAAACTGCAATCGCTGCGCGGTCATGTGCGATTCGGGGCAGCCGACGCGCTGTTATGCGCAATGAACACTGAACCAAGGAGACGACAATGGACATCGAGGTGAAAGTTTTAGATCTCGTCCGTTCAAACATTGAGAAAAAAGGCGCGGTCACCCTGCAGAGCGACCTGCGCAAGGACCTTGAGGTGGACTCGTTCGGCACCATCATGATCGTCAACGCAGTCGAGGACGCGTTCGGCATCACGGTGGAAGAGACCGATATCAAAAGCATGGAAAAGGTTTCCGACATCGTGGAACTGCTTTCGAAAAAGTACCATGTTTCGGGGAAACAGCCATGAAACCTTCGACCCTTTATCAATCACTGAAAACGGACCTGTCCCTTGCCGTCCGCGCCGGTTTTAATCCTTACTACCAGAAATTGGAACGGGGAGGTGCGGGAAGGCTGAAGGCGGACCGCGCGCCGCTTTTCGATCTGGCGTCGAACGACTATCTCGGTCTGGCGGCCGACCCGCGCGTCAAGGCCGCGATGGCGGAGGCGGTGAACCGCTGCGGAGCATCGTTCTGCGGCACGCCGATCGCGGCGGGCTATGCCGGAATTCTGGCGGAGCTTGAGGCGGGCATCGCGGCCATTACGGGCCTCGAGTCGGCGGTGGCCTTTCCCTCCTGCTATCAGGCGAACAACTCGCTGTTCAGTTCCATCGCCGGCGCGGGAGACGCGGTCATCGTCGACCACTACGCGCACGCGTCGCTGATCCAGGGCATACGGGCAAGCGGCGCATGTGTCAAGCCATTTTTGCACAACAACACGGATCACCTTGAAAAGCAACTTGCCGCCTCCCGGAGCTTCAGAAGGGTTTTTGTTGCGACCGAGTCGGTGTTTTCCACCGAAGGGAGCATCGCGCCGTTTGATGTCATCAACGACCTGTGCGGACGCTATGATGCGACGGCAGTCATCGATGATTCCCACGGTATCGGCGTCATCGGAAAGAACGGCCGCGGCATCCTCGAGCACGCGGGCATCAGCGGTTTCGAGGGAATCTATACCGCGTCGCTCGGCAAGGCTCTCGCCGGCACCGGGGGCGTGATTGCGGGCAGGGAGGCGCTCACCGGATATCTCCGCTATAACTGTTCAGGACTCATTTATTCAACAGCATTGGTGCCGTCGGCCGCGGCCAGCGTGCTCGCATCAATGAAGATCATTTCGGATGAGTTCGCGGTCCGCGGGAAGAAAATGTGGGACAATCACGCTCTTCTAAAAGCGCAGTTGACAGATGCGGGATTTGCGTTGGCCGGCGGCGAAGCGCCCATAGCAGCGGTTATGTGCGGTTCCTCCGAACGCACCATTTTGCTGGCCAAGCTGTTTTTCGAGAACGGGATATTCTCAACGCCCTTCATTCCGCCTTCCGTGCCCCCGGAGCAAGGCGTGCTGAGGCTCATCATCGGCGCAAAGGTGGATGAGGCTGACGCGCGCGAATTAGAGCGGCGCGTCGCCGCGATAGGATGCGAGGCCAAACGATGAAACACTTTTTCGTGATCAATCCCATGTCCCGCAACGGCCGCAGCGGCGCGTTGACCGGCAAGCTGCTGTCTCTTGCCAAACAGGAAGGCATTTCCCTTGACTACGAGATGACAACCTCGCTCGAACATGCCTTTGCGCTCTCGAAACGCGCCAACGAAGAACGGTACGATGTCGTCGTGGCCGTGGGCGGCGACGGAACAATCAACCGGGTGCTGAACGGTTTTTTCAACGCCGATGGACAGAGGATTTCCTGCGCCAGGATGGGAGTGATTCACACGGGCACCAGCCCCGATTTCTGCAAGAGCTACGGCATTCCACGGTCGCTTGAGGGCGCCCTTCACGCCGTTGCGGCCGGGACAACCATTCCGGTGCGGGTGGGCAGGATCGCTTGCACTGCGCCGCAGGGTTCGCAGACGGAAAGCACGGCCACACCGCCGCAGTTCTTCGGTTGCTGCGCGAACATAGGGCTCGGAGCCGCCCTCGCCCGCGCCGCGAACAGCGGCATACGGCGGTATGCCGGTGATTTCGCCGGAACCTTTCTTTCCCTGATGAACCTGTTGCGCAGGTACCGGCCCGGCACGGTTTCTCTCAATATCGACGGAAACCGTCGCACCCTCACCGGCGTGTATGACATCGCGGTGGGCAGAACGCGCTACATCGCTTCGGGGATCCAGGTGCGGAACGCGCCCGCGCCGCTCGACGCAACGTTCTATGTTCTCACGGTAAAAAAGCTGTCGCCCCTGAACATTGCCGCGGTGCTCGGACTGATTTACGGGGGCAAGGAAATTCCCGCGGGCCGCGATTATATTTCGCTGGAGTACGGCGCGCGCATCTGGATTTCCGGAGGCTCAGGCCTTGAGGTCGAGTTTGACGGCGACCCGGCGGGCGTTTGCCCATGCGTCATTTCGGCGTCAACCGACCCTCTTGAACTGATCATTGGAGACGGCCATGCCCGGTGAAAAAGAGATCATCAACATACTGGATGCTGTTCTTCCACAGGGGCGCTTGAACCGGTGCAATGAATCCGACTGCGAAATCATATCGCTGTGCGGGCAGAAGTTTCTTTTCACCACGGACGAATTTTCCGAGGAGGACAGGTTTTGCGAACAGGATCCCCGGCTGCTCGGCTGGAACATCGCCGCCGGCGCCCTGAGCGACGTGTATGCGTGCGGCGGCACGCCGCACTACTATGCCCATTCGTTGACAGTTGCGAAAACATGGGACGGGAAGTTCATCGAGGAGTTCGGCAGGGGGGTGGCCGATGCGCTCGGTGAATCGGGCGCGCGGTTCATGGGGGGGGATTGCGGGCAGGCGCAGGAATGGCGGTGCTGCGTCTCCATCATCGGGTCGTGCGACGGCGAGCCGATCACCCGCATGGGCGCGCGGCCTGGCGACCGTATTTATTTGAGCGGGCGTGTCGGCGCGGGAAATGTGCAGGCCGCGCTTGGCATGTCGCCGTTTGGAAAAAGGGGCGTTCCCGGATTGCCCGGCATCAGGTTCAGGCTCCGCGCCAGGGAATCGGCGCTGGTGAAGCGGAATGCATCCTCCTGCATTGACACAAGCGACGGCGTCTGGAAGTCGCTCACCATTATCGCCGACCTCAACCGGTGCGGTTACGCCGTGGATTCGCTGCCGTACCACCGCGCCGGCGTCCTGCTCGCCAAGGCAGTGGCCATGCCGGCAATAATGCTTTTTTTCGCCGAATGCGGGGAGTATGAACTACTCTGCACCATTCCGGAAAAGTCCGAGCGTGATTTTCTCAGGGAAGCGGGGGAAAAGGGCCTGCGCTTTTTCCGTATCGGAACCGTCACCGAAAACCTCAGGACAATCGCCGATGGAAAGAACACGCTCGAGGTGGGCGATCTGCACATCGAGGCCCGCGGCTTCGAATCGACCCGGGAATATCTTACGGCCTTGACCGGCTGGATCAAACGGCAACGCTCGCGGGAAACGGAGTCCTTAAGCGGGGGAGCGCATCATGCCGCGTAGGGTCGTCATCACCGGCATGGGGCCGGTCACGAGCATCGGCATCGGCAAGGACGCGTTCTGGCGCTCGCTGTTGCGCAAGGGGATCGTTGTTTCGCCGGTGCCCGAAGCGTTTGAGCGCACCTGTCAACTTCACTCGCGCTGGTACGCGCCCCTGCCTGCCGTCTCCCTCGGGGATTACGGCATGGATTTTCATTTCGCAAGCGCCATGCAGCCCGAGGACCGGATGGCGGTCGCGGGCGCAAAGCTGGCGCTTGACGACGCGGGATTTCCCCTTGAGCGCACCGGCGCCGGGCTTGCGGTGAAGGACCTCGGTTCCTGCAGCGTGCTCATCGGCACCGGGCTGAGCGGCCTTCAGAGCGCGTTCGAATCGTACCTCGCGCACCGCCTGCCGCAGGAACTGCTCGACCGGCTCGCGGTGCAGAAAAGGATAAAGTTCAACCGGATGGTCATCCCGGCAACCATGCCCAATTCGCCCGCGGCATGGGTCTCCATCTGCTTCGGCGTGCACGGCCAGAGCGCGACCATCAACGCCTCGTGCGCGTCGGGAACCTGCGCCGTGGGCGAGGCGTTCCGCCGGATACGCGACGGGTACGACGACACGGTCCTGTGCGGCGGCGTTGAGAACCTGAGGGACGAAAGCGGCGCGATCATGCGCGGGTTCGACATACTCGGCACATTGACAAAAAGTAAAGACGGCCCGCCGCGCCCGTTTTCAAAAAACAGGAGCGGCTTTCTTTTTGCCGAGGGCGCCGCCTGCCTGCTGGTGATGGAGGCGCTCGAGCGCGCGCGGTCGCGCAAGGCGCGCGTCTATGCCGAGGTGCTCGATTACCGCGCGTGCAGCGACGCGGCGAACATCGTCCAGATAGAAAAGGAGGGGCGGCAGATAGCGCGGATGCTCGCGGAAATTTCCAGGGGCAGGCACATCGACTACCTTAACGCCCACGGCACCGGCACCGAGCCCAACGACGACGTGGAGGCGCGGGCCGTTGCGTCCGTGTTCGGCGCCCGCGCTGAACAGCCGCTTGTCAATTCGACCAAGGGCATTCTCGGCCACACGCTGGGCGCGAGCGGCGCCCTGGAAGCCGCGGTGACCGCGCTTTCCCTGACGCAGGGCGTTGTGCACGGCAACCTCACCGACGACCCCGTGGAAGGCCTGAATCTGCCGCTTGAACCGGTCACCCGCCCGATACGGACGGCGCTGACCGTTTCCTACGGATTCGGCGGCCATAATGCGGCGCTGCTCCTGGGAAAGGTGCCTTGACATGGAAAAAGTCCTGATCACCGGTGCTACCGGTCTTATCGGCAGCCATGTCGCCGAAGCGTTGTGCGACTGCGGGTATTCCTGCATCGCGTTCGTCCGCGCGCCTTCGCGGCTGCCCGAGGAACTTGGCGGGCGCGTGGAGACCAGAATTGGGGACATCCGCGACCTTGACGCGTTCACCGCCGCGGCCCGAGGCTGTTCCTCGATCGTCCATGCCGCGGGAATGGCCGCCGACTGGGGCGACAAGGCCGATTTTCTCAACATCAATGTGCGGGGCACCCTCAACGCGCTCGAGGCCGCCCGCACAAACGGCTGCGCCCACGTCATTGTCACTGGATCGATTTCGTCCTACGGCGAGGAGGACTGCGCGTTTGTCAAGGATGAAACATCCCCCTTTAATCCGCATTACCGTTATTTCCTCGACCGGCTGTTCCCCTGTAAATTAAACTGGTACCGTGACTCGAAGGCCGAAACCACACGGCAGGCCATGGCGTTTTCGGCGCGCCACGGCATCAACTGCACGATCCTGGAACCCGCGTGGGTATACGGGGAGCGCGAATTCAATTCGGGCTTTTTCAGTTATGTCAAATCCGTCCAGCAGGGCCTCGGCTTCCTGCCCGGATCAAAACGGAACACCTTTCATGCCGTTTACGCGCGCGACTGCGCGAAAGCGTACGCGCTCGCGCTGCGGAAAAAACCGAAAGGCGTGGAGCGGATCATCATCGGCAATCCCCGGCCCCAGCCCATGCATGAGCTATTCGGGCTTTTCTGCGCCGAGGCCGGGCTCAAACCGCCCCGCCTGCTGCCGAAGTGGGTGGCGTATCCGCCGGCTTTTGCGCTGGAGGCGGCATGCACGCTTTTCCGGAGCAAAAAACCGCCGCTTCTTTCCCGGGGCAGGGTAAACATGTTTTACGATTCGATTGGCTATTCCACGGAAAAGGCCCGCGCGCTTCTCGGCTTTACCTGCGACTACACGCTCGGCCAGGGCATCCGCAACGCCGTGCAATGGTACCGCAAAAAAGGATACTTATAAATCGGAGGACGCATGAAAAGAATACAAAACGTCACCGGCCTTGGCCGTTCGGTTTTTCTGCTGCGGCTCGAGCTCGCGGTATTTTTCCATTTTCTGCCTTCTCTTGTCACCGGCCGCATCTCGTTGCCCCGGTTCGCGGCTTTTTTAAAACGGCTGCTGTTTTTTCTCTCCAGGCTGCGGCACAACAAGTTCGCGCGCATCGGCAATGCCGCGAGAATAGACCTGTATGTGCCGGGATTTCCTTCGCGCGCCTTTTACACGGCATGCGAGAAGTTTTCGGTGTTCGGGACAAAACTGCCCTGCGCCACCGTGCTTGTCTCGGTCACCTCGGCATGCCGGTATGCGTGTCCGCATTGCTACCAGCGCCGCGACAAGGGAGCGGACATGCCTCTCCCGGCGCTGGTGGGCGTCGTGCGGCGGCTCCAGGACATGGGCGTCGCCTTTTTCAACGTCGAGGGCGGCGAGCCGTTTCTTGTGTACGACCGCCTGAAAAGCGTTTGCGCCGCAATTGACGCGCGCTCGGAGGTATGGGTGAATTCCACGGGCGACGGCATGACCCTTGACCGGTTGAAGGAGTTGAAGGGCCTCAACCTGACCGCCATCATGTTTTCCCTGCACACCGCGCAGCCGGAAAAGCTCAACCGGTTCATGGGGTCGGCAAGCGCGTGGGAAAATCTTGAACGCGGGGTATCCCTGTGCCACGAGGCCGGCGTTCCGGTGACGTTCAACGCCTGCATCCCCAGGGAGGACTTTTTTAACGGCGAGTTCGAGAAGATAATGGAGAAGGCAAGGGAGTGGAACTCCGGCCTGATCCAATTGATAAAACCGAAGCCGGCAGGCGCGCGCATGGAACAGGGCGTGGAAACCATCCTGCCGGACGATAGGGAGGCAATCAGGCGGAAAATCCACCGTTACAACCACGACGCCGCGTACCGATCATACCCGTCAATTTCCGCGCAGATTCTCGAGGAGGCGCCGGAGGTGTTCGGCTGCACCGCCGGGGGGACCGACCGGTTTTACCTCAACGCAAAAGGCGACGTGCAGCCGTGCGAGTTCCTTAACATTTCCTTCGGCAACGTCACCCGGGAGGATTTTTCTTCAATTTACAAGCGCATGCGCGCCTGTTTTGAAAAACCCGGCCAAACCTGGCTCTGCGAGGCCTATTCGGCAAAAATTAGGGAAGTGGCCGGTGAAACCGGCGTGCTGCCGCTCGGGACCGAAGAATCGGAAAAAATCTATATAAACTGGGAGAGGGGCAAGGCAACGGAGCTGTATAAGGTCCTGGAATAATAACACAACAATGGCGTGGAACCCGAGGAAAAAATATTTTCTTATGGTAATAGAAGTTCTTCATCGCCCGAGAAACAAATTTCTTAAAGACCGTTTTTATGAAAAAGCCCGTCATCTTGTTTTGCATCCTCTGTCTTATTTCCTGTTTGTTAAGCAATTGCGGCAAGACCATCAGCCCGACAGAGGGCAAGCACCGTTCCCAGGACATCCCCGCGAACGTCGTCGCCTCGGACACGCTCACGAGCGGCGTGGTGCAGATCACCTGGGACAGCGTCGCGGGCGCGCGGGGCTATCTTGTGTTCCGCGCAAAGGGCATGTCCGATTCCTTTCTTCCTATTTCTCCGGAAGTGGCGGGCCGGCTTTATCTCGATTCCACCGCCGTGCCGGATACCGCGTACTTTTACCGGGTCTGCTCGGTGTTGAGCAGCGGAGATACCAGCCTGCCCAGCGCTCCGGACATGGGAGAGGCCCGTCTTGACACAACGACATACATTCCCGCTTTTTCCGCGTCCGACGGCGCCTATGCCGACCGCGTCGCGCTTTCGTGGAGAAGGCCTTTTGCGCACACCACGGTCATTGCCGCAAGCTCGGATTCCACCGGCACCGTCTGGACGCCGATATGCACCACGTCAACCGCCACCGGATGCAGCGATTCCCTCGTCACGCCGGGCCCGCACCGCTACCGGCTCGCGGTGATAAGCGATTCCGCCGCCGGCACCCTATACTATTATGACAACGGCTACCGGCTGGTCACGGACAAGGAGTTTTTCATCGAGATGAACAAGACCGTCAAGCATTCCGAGGCGAAGCTGACCAAACTCGGGTCGCTCGGCTCCGAACAGGTGCAGGGCGACACGACCGGCACGCTCACCTACAACGCGATGATGAAAGGGCTTTCCCTGGTGAACGTCACCATCGACTATGTTGACTACCGCGACTTTTACCTGACCCTCAACGGCAGGCAGGCCACGGCCATCACCAACGTGTTGAACCAGAGCGGCATCGTCACCGACACTGTGTATGTCACCGGCATTTACCCGGGCGCGGTGGTGTACAACATCAATGTCAGCAACGGCGCGCCCGTAAGCGGGACCTATACCGTGATCCAGCAGGGGAGGCCGCCGGGCGTGATCCAGTTTGCGGATGTAGAGCAGTATGTGTTATAAATGTTAGATTGATAAAATAGAAGAAAGAAAATTCAAGACATGGTAGGGGCTCTGCCCCCAAAACCCCGTAGGGAAAGGGCAAATGACATAATGGAAGGTGCGAAGCACCATTACCTTACCCTTGCGGAATGAAATGACAAAATGCTTATTATATCGCCCTCCAACCTCCCCCGGGAGGCTTTTTTTGGGGAACAGATTTTAACTCATTTACCGCACTGCACTTCCGTCAGTTCCTCGGGTGCACTGTCCTGATGTCAATAGGACACTTCTCAAAATCCGCAAGAATGTGGCTGAATCTCCACGTGTTCACTTTTTGCGTCGCCTCGTAATAGTTGTATTTGACAACCGGCAGGTTCTGCTTTAAAAAGAAATTGAGGCTGTCGTCGTTCAGCGAATCGAACGCGACGCGGTGAAACATGTAGGCGTTCAGCACGTATTGCCGGACCGCGATCACCGAATTCGGCGCGATGTCGATGGTTGTGCCGTAATGATCGTGGTCGTATTCGAAAAAGAGGGTGTGCTCGCCGGCCGGCACCACCGCTTCCGTTATTTTGTCCTTGAACGTCTTTCCGACCAGCAGGGAGTCAACGTAAAAGTCCACCGCTTCGTCGGAATTGCCCTCGTTTCTCACTATAATGAAAAGCGCCTCCTCCTTCTCGCGCGGAACGTTGGAGACCTCTTCAAGGCACCCGGCAATCAGCGTGACCGAAACGGCAATAAAACAAATTTTGATCAATCGCATGCTGCATCCCTTCGTGGTGTCATTTGGAAAAATATTCCCTCATCGGCTTGAAATAAAAATCCTGCCATCCCTGCCGGTAATCGGAGGATTGACCTTCGGGAATCCCGCTGTGGCCGAGCGTCAGCTTCGTGCCGTTTTTCGCTTTTTTAAGGGTGATTTCGACCAGCGAATCAGGGTCATCACCGGCGAATTCCGTTGTCCGCCAGCGCTGCACGATTTTCCTGTCCTTTGCCAGCTTGATGGTCCTGCCGCTTATATAGCCGTCCCATGCCGAAAATGTGCCGTTGACTTTGGCGGAAATCCTTGCGAGAGAGCCGGTGAATGCGGAATGTTCCCTGGATGAGAGCCACGCCTTGAACAAAGCGGCAGGGGAAACGGGAAAGACCGCGCTCACCGTGAAGGATTTTTTCATAAAAAGATCTTTCTATTGGTAGAAATTAAACACGGTCCATACGCTGCCCGACGGCGTCGTGTAAAATCCCACCGAAACTTTTGAGTATGCCGTGTTGGTCATGTTGATGTAATGTCCGTGCTGGGAATACGGCTGGCCCGGCCCCTCGTCCCACATTGCCTGCAGACATCCGCCGACGATCGACCCGGTGGAACCATAGCCGGGGCATTCGTTCTGCGCGCTTTCGCCGCACCGTCCAAAGGCGCCGTGCGCGACGCCGCTCTGGCTGTCGTCCCGCGCCTCGGTGTCGGAGCAGGAGTCCTTGTCGGACCAGTAGGTAAGCGGCCCGAGGCCGATGGTGGCGCGCAGGGAATTTATTTTGTCAACGCACTGCTGGCGGACCGCGGCGTAGGGGTCGGCGGTGTCCGTCGGCGTGGCTGGGGTGTAGTGGGTTGACGGAGTGGAACAGCGGACTAAGATGAACGGCAATGAAAATGACGCGATAATAGCGAGGTGGAGGAAAATAAGGCGAAGGATACTATTCATAGCAGCTCCGGTTAGGGATTCTGAAAAAACATCACATCCATTTATCTTTCACCTCTTTGTCCGTCCAAAATATAATTATACCATCCCGCAATTCAAAATCAGCCTGATTCATGATTTTTACCGTCCATATCCATCAGATTCTATTTTTTCGATATTCATCATTTAATTTATAGACATCCATGGAACCTCAACCCCCTATGCCTTGTCTAAATGAACAGAGCAGCAGGTGAACAGCCGGGCTTGCATCCCGCGCAGGACGAAGAGGACCTCAGGCTGGTCGAGAACGTCCGGCAGGGGGACAGGATCTCCTTTGACCGGCTCGTGCTCAAGTACCGCGACCGGATCGTGATGCTCTGTGTGCGGACGCTCGGCGATTTTCAGGAAGGGGAGGACGCGGCGCAGGAGACGTTTGTCAAGGCCTACCGGAGCATCGGCGGGTTCAGGGGAAGGGCGAGCTTCTCGACCTGGCTCTACCGGATCGCGGTGAACACCTGCCGCAACCAGGGCCAGTCGTGGTGGAACCGGGCGTGGCGCACCGCGCTGCATCTTGACAAACCGGCTGTTGACGGGGAGGGAAATGAGATGCAGACCGAGCTGGCCGGCGACGACCCGCCCGCCTCGGCGGAACTGGACCGGAAGAGAACGGGCGAGGCGATCCGGGCGGCGATAAAAAAGCTCCCTCTCATCCACCGCCAGCTCATCGTGCTGCGCGACATCGAGGGGAAGAGCTATGAGGAAATCGAGGGCATCACGGGTGTTCCGGCCGGAACGGTGAAGTCGCGCCTTGCGCGGGCGCGCGCCGCGCTGCAGAACGATCTGAAGGGGCTTTTGGCATGAACGACAGGGAAATAAGGGAATCACTCCACGATTACGCGCGCGGACTCCTCGGCGAAAAGGAGAGAAGGGAGGTCGAGCGGGCTCTCGCCGCGTCAGCATCCCTTAAAAAGGAGCTGGAGCGGGTGCGGGCGTACTACGGCGCTCTTGACGAAATGGAGCCTGTGCGCGCATCCAGGGATTTCCTGGAAAAAGTGCATGAGAAACTGCAGCATCGTACCGGCGCGGCCGGCCTTGTAGAAAAAATATTCTTTCCGCTTTATGTGAAAGTTCCTCTCGAGCTGCTGGGCGTCGCCGCGACCGTTTTGGTGGTGGTGTTTTTATATGTTCCCTATTTGACCCAGAAGCAGCAACAGGAAACCATGCGCCAGCAGGCGACCGAAGAAGACGTGCCCAAGCCCGCTGCGTCCGCGCCTGCGGAAACGCCACCGCCTGCGGCAATGGCGCAACAAGAGGAAAAGACGCGTGTTTCGCCTGCCAAAGCCCCTTCAGAACAATTCGCCGCTGCAAAGGCGAAACGGAGCACGAAACCGGAAACGCATGCGCAGGATTTTGCCGAGGCAATGCCGGAACAGGCGCCTTCCGTTGCCGTCGCCGGGAAGCAGTCCGCCGGGTTTGGCGGCTCCATGGCGGACAAATCATCAAGGGGATCCGCGGCGCCGCCGGCGCCTGCGGGCGCGCCGAAAGAACTTGCTTTGTCGGAAAAGGACGAAGCGAGAAAGGCCGCTCCCGAAGCGGCGGAAGGCGAAGCGAGGTCGGCCATGCCGTCCAGGACGGCGGGTCTTGAGGCGGAAAAAAGCAAAAGGGAGGAATTGAGTGCCAGGCCGTCCGGGGCTGGCGCCGCTATTGCAGAAAGTAATCCGCGGCAAGTTCGGGAAATCGTCGCTCAATACGCCTTTAACAGCGCCGGTGAAGCGCCGCAGCCTGCCCAATACGAAAAAATGAGAATGGCGGAAGCGAAAAAGTCCATCTCCGGTAATTACGCGGCCCCTGCCGCCGCGCCGGCTCCGGAAATGAAGGCGGACCGTTTAATGGCCAAAGAGGATCAGGAAGGATTCATCAACGCGGTTGCTTCGAAGTTTAATGCCGGTGTCCAGTCAAGGGATTCCGGTGACTTAAGGATTTATTCAATCACCATCCCATCACGATATGTGCCGTCGTTTCTTGATTCGCTCCGTGCAAAGGGTGCACTGACTATATCAGGATACGCCGCGGTGAAAGCAATTGCTGATAAGGTTACGGTTATCCTAAAGACTTCTCGATAAAAAAATCTTTTTTGCTTTTTCCTTGAAACCTCGCCCCAGCCCCTCTCCGAATCGGAGAGGGGAGAATAAATGAAATATCCTCTCCGCGAACGTAGGTTATTCCAATATTTTGTTGAAGGACTTTATTATATCCATTCCAATTCCGTATCCGTCAAACTGCCGCCCGCGTTTCCGGTGTTGAGCGTGCCCTTTGGCTCTATCAGCATAACGGTGCATTCCGTTTCGCAAACCGGTTTGTGCTCAACGCCCTTGGGCACCACGATCAGTTCGCCCTTGTTCAGGGGAAAAACAGCGTCGCGCAGCGCGAGCTTCATGCGGCCATCAACCACGAAGAAGAGCTCGTCGGTCTCTAGATGGCTGTGCCAGACAAAATCGCGCTTTGCCTTTACCATCTTGAATTGGTAATCGTTGAGCTCGGCAACAAGTTTGTATTTGTGAAGCTCGGTGATCTTGCGGGCTTTTTCTTCGAGATTGACAACGCGAATGTCCATGGTGTTGTATTCTTTTCTATCAATGGCACTGTCGAGGACGACAGTGGCACACGTTAAGAGGTCTTATATCCAGCCAAGTACCTAGCAGACTCTGTTTAAATGGATTATGCTGACAAAACTGGTCGTCGAGAATAATCCTTATCTGGCGAACTGCCAAATTCCTTATACCAGCGAATTTCTTGAGCCCATTTCTGCTTTTGGAGTATGTCATCGATAGCGAGTGCGAGTTGGGTAGCTTCCGGTTCTTTATATTGTGAAAATATTCTGGTTAGGAAGGTAGGAGCTTCCCGAAAATTAACTTCCCACCATTGTTCACCCGCATAATCAAAGCCAGCTGAAACAATATACCTGAAATTTCCAATCCTGCAGGGAAACTCGTGGTCGTATTCTGAATGTTCTATATCGCCAAGCTCATATTTCTGGTGTAACCCATCATGAAGCGCTTGGATAATAGCGGTATCCGGCGGTACACCAGCAGGAGGTTTTGGCAAATTAGTTAAGAGCCGCGCAAACCTAAAGGGTTTCAACTATTCCTCCTTTCATTTACTTTACTGTTCTATTACTGCATATAAAAAAAAATTGAAAAATACCCCCTTTCCAAGGGGGTTCGGTGGTTGTTATAAAAAGCATTTTCCTTGCCGGGTTTTAGGGGCGGCGAGCCCCTACCATGTCTTTTTTATTTACTTCCTGCATTATTTTTTGCTGCTTGCGCCTTTGTAAATCGGCACATGCTGCATCAAGGTGTATACCACATTCATGAGCAGGTTCTGCTGCTGCAGTTCGTCGGTAAACGGCTTGTACAGGTCAAAGCGGACCTTGAAGACGTCCTCCCATAGGATGGATTTTTTCTGCGACTTAAGCTTTACGTACAGGGTGATTCTCGCGCTTGCCTGTGTGGATTGAAGAGTGCTCGAGTCTTTCGAGGAGAGGCGCTGGTATTCCGGCCCGACATCATAAACTATGGTAACAAACCCGAGCGGCAGGGAGATCGCGTTCGCAATGACGTTGGCCGCGATGAGCTTGGGGGTGGGATCGCCGAATTCGTTCTCGATAGAATCGTTTATCCTTGCGTTCTGCCTATTGATGCTGTCGCGTACGTTGAAGAATTTGGTTTGCGATTCCGCTGTTGCAAGGGAATAATTGGCTATGGTTATTTCAAACAATAGGTCGGCTTTTCCGGTGTCGGGTGTCGTGGTGAATCTTTTATTGCAGTTTGCCTCGGATTGAATATTATTGCTCAGCCGTTTTAGCAGGGAATCCGCAACGGGCGCCTGCGAACTCTGCATAATCCCGATTTTCAACGAAACACTCGGTTTGGCGCCGTTTGCGGTGCGCAGAATGCGCCAGCTGTCGCTGCAACCGGATGTGCAGAGGAGGACTGCAACAATGATAATTGGAAACCATGTTGATTTTTTCATGCGATTTCCCGGAACTGGGTTTGTTAAATCGTTACCTCTTGTTTTTCTGTGTGAAAATCGATCTGTTGCGTCCGCTGGCGAGGGTTACCTCATCTTTCCATTCGTCGCTCCCATATTTGAAAACGAGCGTGTGGGTTCCCGGCTTGAAATACAGCAGGCTGACGTTCGTTTTCCCCACGTACTCGCTGTTTTCGTACACCTCGGCAACCGGAGGCAGGCTCGCGATGAAAACAGCGGCCGTCAATTGCATGGCTTCACTCTTTTCCCTCGGCTTTCCTATTTCCTGAAAATGTTTGGCAACATTGTTGAAATAGATTTCATTGTCCGCCGATGAATCCGGGATGTAATAGGTGACGGATTTGTCGCCCGATTGCTGCCGCGCAGACGAAAAACACCCGGAAAGGCCGACGATGCTTAGTGCCGTGATACACGCAATGCTGAACAGGATTTTAAGGGAATCCAACGCGACCGTCCTTTCTTAAAACTATTTGGCTGAAATATAAATGAAGATTGCAATAACATTTTACCATCCGTTCCAATGCACCTTTTTCTCATCATACCGTGATTCAGGTTCCTTTGTTTCCGCAGGCCACCCCACAGAAACCACGCAGAAAGGAAGCACACCATCAGGCATGTTCAGGAGATCACCAATATTTTTCATCCGTTCTTCGCGCGGGTAAACGCCCAGCCATACCGCGCCGAGGCCAAGGTCGTGCGCGGCGAGGAGCACGTTCTGCGTCGCGGCGGCGCAGTCCTGCACCCAGTAACCCTTGTGCTTTTCAACCGACAATTCTCCGCATACGATTATTGCGAGCGGCGCGTGTTTGAGCATTTTGCCGTGCGGGTGGATGTCCGCAACGGCGTCCAGCGTTTTTCGCTCATTGACAACCACGAACCGCCACGGCTGCTGGTTGCCCGCCGACGGCGCGTTCATGGCGGCGGAGAGAAGTTTCCGGATTATTTCTTTTGGAACCGGCCGGCCATCGTATTTACGGATGCTGCGGCGGGTGAGGAGGGAGGTGAAGGTGTCCACCAGGATTATGCTTCCTTTATTTGAAAAGATTTATTTGTTGAAGATGTTTTAACTGATTTTTCCCTATATAAATCAATTCCCGCCCTTTTGTAAATCAAGTAAGAAAAAAATTGCCAGGGGAACGCCAAGTTTTTTAAAATTGACAACCAAGGATATTATTTTCAATGTTTAGCCATAGTTATCCTGCAAGAAAATGCTTTTCATCCTCGCATGTCTCATATATTTTTTCTTCTCAGAAAAACCATGTATTTGGCACAGTATCATATAGTCGATTAACCGTTTAAAGGAGGTTCCCTTTGCATCCCCGCATCATGATGAAATCAATCATCGCCGTTTGCATTTTCTGCAGCTTGCTATTTGCGAAAGAGATGGTACTCACCACGCTCGACGGCGTCAAGATCGTGCTCAAGGAGGACAACACCTGGGTGCTGCAGAGCGGAAAGGCGCCGAGCTTCGAAAGGGATTTCACGGTGCCGGTGAACGGGGGCAAGTACGTGCTCATCGCGATGGACGGAACCTGGGGCTTTGTGGAGAAGGAGCTTGTCCACCAGGAGGACCAGGTGAGGGCCGATTCGATCGTCGGCAACGGCCATTCGGTGAACAAGGACGTCATGGCGGCAAACGCCGAGGCGCAGAAACAGGCGCTTTCGCAGGTCACCACGAAGATGCGGAACGCGCTGGCGAAACTGAAAATCGACCAGAAGCTGCTGGGCGACTGCATCAAGCGGGCCGAAAAGGACGTCACGAAAAAAGAGGACTTTAAGCAAGGCTTGGGCTGGGACGTTTCCATAAGGATGTTCGTTGACCGGGGCAGCATCCTTGCCGTTGCCGACTGCGCGATGGCCAAAGAGGACGAGGCTGCGGATTCAACGAAAAAGGCGGCCGGCGGGAAAAAGAAGAAGGCGGCGAAATAGACTTTTGTGCTATTATTGGAAGATAGGGGCGTTCCCCTCGCCTTCGGCGGGGCGCCCGGATTTTTTTATTTATTTACCTGGACAAAAAACCGGCACAATATTTTCACCTGCGCCGGTCTGAATATAAAATATCCGAAAAATATTTATACTATTACTTCGCCGTAAACGTCCCCGACCCGATCACCTCGCCCTGCTCGTTGACGACATCCACTTTCCAGTCGCCCGGCGTCACGGTCTTATAGCTCCAGAGACGGCCTGAGGCATACTTGAGCCGCAGGGGCAGTTCGAACACCTTTTCGCTGCCGTTGTACCACACGTGTTTCACCGTGACCGGCGCCCGGTCGATTGAAATTTTGGTCCAGCAGAACACCTTTCGCGACGTCGGTTCGAACACGTTGGTGACACCCACGAGCGCCCGCGATTCGACGCCGGTGCCAAACGCGATGCTGTCGAGCTTGCAAACCTTGGGCGCGGAGGAGGCCGAATCGGTTGACGCGGTAGAATCGGTCTGGGCGAACACGGTAAAGCTCATGAAAACGAGCCCGAGAATGGCGAGGAGTGCAATCCTCTTCATAAAAACTCCTTGGGTTAATAGTGTAGGTGAAAATGTTTTAAAATTATTTTCATGCGGATAAAACAGAATATTTGTTTATGGATCAACATATAATCCTATCATGTTTCACAAAACAAGTCCACCCTGAATTTGATTTTTATTTTCCTGAAAACCCCCGGTTCTCAAAAAATTGCCTCTGCCGGTCTTCCGGTCAAGATTGTTTTCCATTGCAGACCCGATGTCCCGGATCTGCACCCTGCCGATCCCATTTTCCGGCGTGTTTTTCGGCGGCAGGATTATTTCAATTTCAGGCGCCTTCCTTCTTTTTCGCCAGCCTTCTTACCAGAAAATATAATCCCGTCAGGGGCCATAGTAACCCCGCCCACATCGAGAGTCCCAGATTACCTTTCAATTGCACCTCCAGCATTGGGTCGCTGAGATTGTCGTTGATGAGGTATGCCCATGTGGCCGACGGCGCCTTTGTTTCAAGAGCGCCGTCACTTGCCTTCTTTTCTGTCAATTATCCGAACGCCTTTGCCATGTCATCTTCGATGTGCTGCCGCATGACCTCGAAAATATGGATGCTCAATTTCTGGAATTCATACAGCGGGTCCAGCCCGCCCATTTTCCGCAGGTGGATGCCTTCGCGTATTTCGGTCATTTCGGCAAGGTACCGCGACCAGTGCTTGTCATGATGGAACAGCGCGAGCGAGGTGCATTCAGCGGCAATGGTTTTGATTTTAAAATAAGGAGCAAGGGACTTGATTTTGTCAAGCACTGCATGATAAGGGGAAAGATCGTATTCAATGGAGCAGCCGTTAAGGCGTTTTATATAACGGTCGAGTTTGGCGAGCGTGTTTATATGCGGCATGATAATATCCCTTGTAAATGAAATGGTTTATGCAGTCAGGAAAACGCAAATTCAAGATGCAAAAAAACTGTCAGATGCGGCTGGAGTGAATGTCGTCGGCGGATTGATGCCAGATGGAGTGTTTCTGGGTGATCGAGATCAAGGGGTGAAAAAAACCGTTGTTGACGCTGTGCAATTTTAAGACTTGAAGGGCGAAGGCATTATATTCGGTCTGGACAAATTGATTGATGCACGGGTTTTCACGGGAACAATCCGGCTGCCGGATAGGGGAGAAAAATGTATTGCAAAAGGTGATATTAATTGATGGATGGTCATGAATGACGAGTTCGATTGAAGATTTGGCTTTGATCTCAGAATTATCCGATGTGACGCATAAGCCTGACTCAAGTCTTGCGAGCCAGATAAAAATATTGAGGATGAAAAGACAGCGGATGAACTTTGCTGCGTTCATGGATAAAACCTTACGTTTGAAATATATCAGGATTCAGCGGCAAAGAGCAAATGCTTTCTTTCTAAAGTAAAGCAGTATGATGCTGCCGGGGAACGCCCAGATTTGTCGTAGGAACGATTTATCGCAGTGCAAACACTCTCTTTACAAATACATTCCCGTCCACATTTGCCCGGATCAAATAAATCCCGCTCACCGAGCCGCTCCCGGTTGATGCTCCCGTCAACTGCACCAAATGCCAGCCCCGGTCCTGCTGAGCGCCTGCGATCCGCTGCACCACTTTGCCGCTCGCGTTGAGGATATCAACGGCGACATGCGCCGGTTGGTCTATGAAATACCGGACCACGCCTTTTGCATTTTCCAGCTTGAACGCCGGCAGGGAAGCGGCCGCTGAAAAAGACGCCGCGGGCCGGTACACCGGCGTCATGCCGATGGGGACGGTGGCGAATGACGCAGTGCCGGATGTCAATCCTGGTGACGCCGCAGTAACGTTCACGGTCCCCGGCATGAAGGTGGAGCGGACCGCCACCTTGCTCAGGCCGCCCTCGGCCTCGAGTTCCGGGTCGAGCGGGGAGTGGTAGCCCACGGGTTTTCCGGAGGTGACGTACGCATTGGCGCCGCCGCGGTAATTGCCCGGGCCCGAAACGCTCCAGGTGATGAAATGGCTGTCGGTGGGGCACAGGTTCCCCTGCGCGTCAACGACCTTCGCAACGATGAACGCCGCGTCGCTGCCGTTGGCCCTGATCTGGAACACCTCGCCGGTCTGCTTGACAATGGGAGAATCAACCGCGAGCACGATGTGGTCGGCGTTGCCGGCAGTCACCTTCCGGTCGGTGCACACCACGTTGCCGCTTGCGTCAAGGCCTTCGGCCAGAAGCGTGCCCGCCGCCCAGGTCACGTTGTCCCAGTAGGCCTGGAACGGAAGCTGCGTGGTGTTCTCGGTGAGGTCATTGTTGCTGCCGCTGCCCGTTGCCGGGTTCGGCGTCTTGGTGCCGATGACTGTTCCGTTAAGTGAAAGCCTGACGCTCGGGCAGTTGCTGAAGGCGTTGACGCGTACGGTTCCCGAACGGTTCCAGTGATGCGCAAGCGACACCACCGGCCTGATCGAATAGGGAACCCAGGCCGCCTGGTAAATCTTGTACAGCATCTTGGGGAAGCGGTTGAAGTCCATCATCGAGGTCCCGGTCGACCGCACGTTCGCGGCCGTCACACCTTCCAGATAATCGGCCTGCTCGCCGGGAGTGTCGGCCATGTACCATTGACAGACACCGAAGCAGTTTGCGGCCACGCTCGCCCTCCAGTTCTGGAAGTACTGCGCCGCGAACGCGATTTCGAAGTCGTAGGCGAACCTCGCCGAGCTCCTGTTCCAGGCCTCGGCGCACCACGCCGGGTTGTTGGGGTACTGGTTCTTCACCCCTATCTCGCATCCGGAAAGCGTGCAGGAAAGGATGTCGCCGTTGGCCGGATTGGGGGTCCGGTCGGCCTGCGCCCGGGTGTTGATGGGGTCCCACTGCACCGAGATCGCCTTGAGCGCCTGTGCCACGACCGTTGCCGTGACGCCGTTGTCCGCCTCCCAGGCGAGTATGGATGGATTGTTCCTGTCGCGGACGATCATGTCCCTGTGGAGCTCCGACTTCAGGATGTATTTGTTGTCGGTCAACACCGTGTTTGCGAACCCGTTCTCGCCGTCGCCGCTGGGCTGCACGAGCATGATGCCGTAATTGTCGCACGCGGCCACGAACCCCTTGCTGCACGATGAATGTCCCGGACGCCACAGGCTGCCCCCGCACTGCGCCATGAGCTTCGCGTCGCGGAATTCCTGCTCGTTGGGCACGGCGGAGCCCAGCGCCGGATAATCGTACCGAGAGGCGCCGCCGTCGAGCAGGTGCTTGTGGCCGTTGATATAGGGGAAATTCTTGTCCCATGTTATCACCCTGATCCCGAGCGGGTCTGCGAACAGGTCCAGCGTGGCCGAACCGACCTTTACAATGTGATAAACCTTGTACAGATACGGCGTGCCGAAGGTGCTGTTGTTCGGATACCAGAGGGTGGGATTGGCGACGTCGCCGGTCTGGTCGAACACGTAGCTCTGGCCCGCGGCGATTGACTGCGTCGCATCGAGGCTGAGCACCACGTTGTTGCCGTTGCGTATGTCAACCACCTTCGTGGTGAGCGTCACGTTCTGGGAAGCCGCGCTTTCGTTGAGGACGTTCGTCTGTATCTCCACCGTCGCCGACGACCCGTCGCCCGCAACCGACTTCGTCACCACGTAGGTTCCCCACTGGTTGAGCACCGAGTACACGTTCTGGGGGACGTGCACCTTGTCGGTGATGTGCATCCACACGGGCCGGAAAAGCCCGCCGTCCTCCTGGCCGAACCTGAACACCTCGGAGAAGCCGGGGTCCGTATAGAAGCCGCCGCTCTTGCCGACGCGGACGGCGAAAACGTTGTCGGCGCCGCCGAACTGTACGCTCGAGGTGATGTCCACGACGAACCCGATGAACCCGACCACGTGCGTGGCGTTCGGATTGAGCGCGCTGTTGCCGGGAATGAACGTCCCGTTGATGTACGCCGCGGCGCCCACGTGCGCTCCCTCGACCTCGATGAATATCTTCCTGCCGGAGTACTGGTTGTCAAGGGTGAAGTGCTTCCGGTACCAGCACGTGCCGCCGAGCATTGACCCGTCGCCGCCGCCGCTGCCCTGGTTGATGAAGGTGTCGGTGTCGTTCCAGCAGTGTGGAATGCCTACGTCCTTCCAGGTGGCGTCGTTGAAGGTCGGGCTCTGGGCGTTCGCCACGTCGCCCTTGGTGAATTTCCACGGCGTCTCGCCGAGGTTGATCGTCACGCGGTTGGACGGCTCGGGCGTGTAGGTTTCGGCGAAACACGTTGCCGCCAGAATGAATATCATAACGATAGTTGAAAGGCAGGATTTTACGGACATGGCAGCCTCCTTGTTTTGTCGCGCATTTATGAAATTTATTTGACAGGTTGACAGTTGAATGCTAACCGTTGACAAGAAATATATTATTCCCTTCTGTCAACATGAGTTCTCGTTATTGTGAATGCCACACCGCCGTCTGGGTCACCGGCTGTACCGGCGAATCGTCCATGTACGTGACCTTCACCGTATCGCCGTCGGCGACCGAGATGAACCCGGGCCGCGACGCGCCGGTCGTGAACCCGACCGTGCCGATGAAATTCCTGATTGTCGTTCCCGTCACCCGCAGGGTGTCCTTGATGCCCGCAGGGTCTTTCTTGCTTGTCACGGAGACCACGGCCGTGCTATCCGCGATGTCATTATCGCTCAGGTTGATCGTCATGCTGCCGGCAATGCCATGGTATGCGGCCGAATCAAGGAACATTATGCCCAGGACCGGCAGCCAGATGGTGTAACCGGCCACGATGTCCTGGCGCGGGGTCAGATCGTGATATACGATCGAGATGGTGTCGGCAACCGCGCCCATCACCGCAAGCACGCTGTCGCCCGACGAACCCTTCAGGGAGAACCAGACCTGGCCGAAAAAGTCGCCGGCGCCGCCGGCCGCCAGCAGTTTCACGGCGAACCCCACCGTGTCTTTCTTGCTTTTCACCCACACCGTGAGCGAGGAGTCGGTGACGTCCGGGTCCCACACGTGGATCGGCATGGGCGTGATCACGCCGAGAAAGGGGGAGCCGCCGGGCTGGACCGTTGCGGGCTGGCCGGCCCATGTTGTCGAAACGGAATCGGTCTGCGGCGGCGACGCGTCGGCGTAATACGCGGCGACGACGTCCTGGTCCCGCACCTCGATGAGTTTTTTCGCGGAATCGGATTTGACAATAGAGAAAAAGACGCTGTCGGAATAGGCGCCGACAAGGCCGGGTATTTTTTTCAGCGGCACCGTTATGCCCGCAGGGTCCGTGGTGCTTTTCACCTTCACCGGAACGGTGGGTCCAACGAGATCGGAATCAACCAGGGTGATGACAAGGGGGACAATGCAACTCTGGTAGGAGCCATTTTCAAACGAGATGATACCGCGATGGCCGCTATTTGCGGCAAGCAGGAAATCGTTGACGCCGGCGTAGGAGGAGATCGCCTTTTGGACGGTTTTATACCCCGCTGCTGACACGACAAGCGTATCGGTCACCGCCGAGACCTTTGCCAGACTACTATTTCTGGAGATCCCCCCCGGGGGAGCAGCGTGGTCTTGAACAAGAGGTGCCTTGAATATCGCTGTGCGATCACCGGTTTGCAGCTTGACAAGGTAGATTTTGTCGATGGGCATGGCCGCCAGCGGATTGATCCGGTATGATCCCTGGCTTACCTTTTCATCAACAAGCGCCGCAATGCGCCGGCCGGAAGGGTCAAACACCTCGAGCCGGACGCGCTCTCCGTTATTCGCAACCCCGAAGAAAAGGGCATTGTTCTGGAAAACAGGGGAGTAATTAAACGGACTCGAACTTTTCAGGGAACGAATTGAGTTTCCGGCAAGTAAATAGCCGCCGTTTGCGTCCGTTGTGGTGGACAGGGAAAGTCCCTTGAGACTGACTGTCGCGCCGCTTATGGCCTGTTGCGTGGAGGAATCTTTGACAATGCCGGTGAGATTGACGGATTGGCCGGCGGAAGCACAAAGAATACCGGCGGTTACAACAGCGCTCGCGGTTACAAAAATCGGATGAGAGGAATAAAATTTCATTGGCGCGTACCCGCCTCAAAGCAATGCCCTGAGAAAAGCGCACGCGATGCGTAACAAGCCCTTGACTTTCCCCCTCACCATACGCCGTCACTGCTCTATTATTATTGGAAAATATAGGTATAATGTAATGCGGAATCAATGAGATTGCTGATTATTTTTATGATTTGATTTAAAAGGCAAATTAAATAATATATTGGAGGATTATTTGGATGCTGCGAAGATCACCGCGATCGCTCAAAACACCCGGCAATGGCCGGGATTTTGCCGCGCTGCGACCGGGTGATGAATTCCGACCGGCGTAGTGCCGGAATTTTCCATCCCTGTTCGGAAGAAAAAAGGGCGCGCAGTTCATCTTCGCGGACTTCCCGCGGCGGGGTTTCACAATAGGCGGCGTCGAAGAAGTCGGGGGATTGGAGGGGAGAAAAGTTGTTCATGATATGGTTCCTGATCGGGCAAAAAATAATTTGTTTTAGGACTGGGTGTGATTCGAAATAACTTACTATTTATCAATATAAAATCTTATAATGGGGATGTTGTTCTCCAAGGATTGGAACGGTTAAAAAAGTTCTTTTCTAATGTAAATAACCAATAGTACCATTATAAGGATAAAATATACCGTTCCACAAAGGCCGAAAGGAGCGCGCGCCGATGTCCATAGCCTCGCCGGCTTTGTTCACAAAAGAGCATATTGAATCCCACGCGTTTGCGGCGCCGCTCGCGCTTGCCGAGCAGGCCGTCCACTGCCTCGAGCTCGTGGCCGAGCTTGCATGGGCAAACCTGTCGTTCCAGTTCAAGGGCGGCAACTCGCTGCTGGTCATCCTGCAGGATCCCCGGCGTTTTTCCATCGACGTTGACATCGCGACCGACGAGCCCGTGAGCCGCATCGAGGAGGTGCTCGACAAGATCACTGCCGAGTGCGGGGTGTTCTCCAAATGGACCAAGCGCCAGCACAAGACCAAGCCGTGGATCGCGCTGTCGAGCTACTATCTTTTTTACAAGTCGCATTACGTAAAGGAAGACGAGGCCTTTGTGATGCTCGACGCCCAGCTCACGCGCAGCCCGTATGCCACCAAGGACATGCCGGTTGCCTGCGGCGCGCTTTTCACCTCCGTGATACGGGCAGAGATGCCGCTCCCGTCAAGCCTTATCGGCGACAAGCTGCTCACGCTCGGGCCCGGCACCCTGGGGATTCCGGTGGGAAAAGGCAAGGAGGCGCAGCGGCTCAAGCACGTGTTCGATGTAAGCCTCCTGCTCGGGGCAGGGCCGCAGCTGTCAGGGATTCGGGAGAGTTTTTTCGCGTGCGTGAAGCATGAGAACAGGCTTCAGCAGAAGACGATCACCGCCGAACAGCTGCTGGAAGACACGCTGATGTTCTGCCGGTCGATAGTTGAGTACCATGGGGCGCATGAGGCGCAGAAAAACATGCCGCCCGTTTGCGCCGAAAACGTGAAAGGCCTTCCTGAATTCGCGGCACACCTGTTTACGAAAGGCTATTCATGGGAAGATCTCAGGCGTGACGCGGCACGAGTGGGGCTCTGCATCGCGGCGGTGTGCAACAATGGTGTGGATGATGCGGCGTTCGCAGAGGCATTAAAAAAATGCGGCGATGATGCCAAAAAGTGCTGGCAAGCGGCAGCGGCGTGGGCCGCAAAGGAGTAAAAATAGAGAGTGGCCCGCACCTTTAGGTCGGGCCGAAGGAACAATTTTAAAAATATTTTAAGGGAAAAATGCAGAAACCCGACGCGGTTACGGCGTGGGTCAAGAAATAAGAGAGAAAAGGAAAGTCGCGGCTTTAGGTCAGATAAAATGAAAATATTTTTAATTACATGTTCTCTCTTATTATTAAGTACAAATGCGGCGACCAATAACAGGGGCTATAATTTTAATAAGCTTGCTCATGCAATAGATTCAGATTCCTGTTGTCCGATTTGGAAAGTCAATGAGAACAAGACAGGCAAGGGATACGGTTATCAATTAATCTTTAATGAAAACGCTGCGGACGAAATTCAAATTGCCAATTTCGATTCAGTTCTCGATGGAAAGGATTATTTATTGCTTGCATGCTACGGTAAAATCAATCCTCCGGAAAATGACGGCTATGTCATCGGCACTGCAAATCCACCCCCAACCTCCGGGAAAATCCTTGTTTACGATTGCGGATTTCATAAAATCACCGAAATAGAATCCCAAAAAGTCGTAAAAATTACCCTGATTAATTTGTTAGGAAGTGATGTGCGTGAAATCGTTTCCTGGGAAGACCACCGTTATGGTACCGCTACAACTCGAAGGGTTTTAAACATTTATCAAGTTCGTTCTGATAAGAAAATAAGAAAAATATTTGAGCATGACGTGGTAGACGCGAGGCTTCTGCCTGGAGGTTCCTGCGATGACAAAGAGAGTTGCTACGAAATTGATTTTCGGTCATTTGTCAAACAAAAAAAGATTGTGGTAGTTAACAAGGACAGTGGAGAAAAAGAAACGTATCAATGGGACGGCCAATGTTATAGAGATGAAACCAGCCGTAAGCGTTGTCCCGTCGGGCCATGAATCCAATGGCGTTCTGAATATAAACCGCAAACAGTTTTTAATGGCATCATTTTTATGTCATTTCATTCCATCTATTTCTGCCCCCTCTGCTCCTCCTCCGTTGAATCCTATTGCAAGGATGATTTCCGGTTGTATCTCCGCTGCCCCTCCTGCAGCCTAATTTTCGTCCCTCCCCAATACCACGTGTCCCCTGACGAGGAAAAACTCCGTTATGCCAGGCACAGGAATACAAAAGACAATGAAAACTACGTTGCCTATTTATCGGGCATTGCAAATGAAATTCTCGATTTGACCGAGCAGCCTCCCTCGGTTCTTGATTTCGGCTGCGGGGAATATCAGGTGCTCTCGGACATTTTAAACGAGCGGGGAGCGCGATGCGCGTCCTACGACCCGCTGTACGGCATATCAACGATAACGCCGGGGGAGCGCTACGACATCGTTGTGGCATGCGAGGTGTTCGAGCACCTGCGCGGCGTTAAAAAGGAATTGGACCTTGTGGCGGGCCTGATGAAACCGGACGGTTTTCTGTTCGTCCGCACGCTGTTGTACGACGGCGTGCAGGACTTCGCCTCATGGTGGTATGCCAAGGACGTCACCCATGTCAATTTTTTCTGCGAAATGTCCATGGAAAAGGTGGGGGAGATTATGGGAATCAAGCTGCTGTCATCGGATAAAAGAAATACGGTGGTTTTTTCAAACGGTGCGAAGGCGAAGAAAAAATGGACGTGGAAACCAAACTTTGAAGGCGAAGATTCTTAATCGAAGCTGGGTTTCTCCATTATCTCACATAGCACTGAATTTTTTCAAATCCGCCATGCATGTCTCGCGCCAAATCCCGTCCGGCGCCAGTGACAGATATGTTTTAAAATCCCTCTGTGCTTCCTCCACCTTGCCCGTGGCAAGCTCGCATTCGGCGCGGCGGAAGAAAGCGGCTGCACGGTACTTGCTGGCATGGAAGGAGTCAATGAGCCGCGAATACCAGAGCGCCGCTTTCTCGCACCTATTCAAGTCCTGACCCAGGATACAGGCAAGATTGTACATGGACCTGTCGATGTCAGGGTCGTCCGGAAACGTTGTGATGTGTTTTTTATAGGTCTCCGCCGCGTTTTCGTATTTGCCGAGGTAATACTGGATTTCGGCGAGCTTGCTGTACGCGCTGTGCGCCCAGATCGCGTTGGGCTGGACAATAAGGAATTCCACCAGCGCCATTTCGGCCCCCTGGTAATCGCCCAGGCAGTTGGCGCGCATGGTGGCCATCTGCCACAGGAGCTGCCCCTTGTCCTGCGGCGTTTCGGCCTTCTGATACTTGTCCTCGAGCGCCTCCGAGGCCTTGGCGAAGTCTCCGAGCTTCTGGTAACAGGCGTTCACCTTTTCCATGAGGCACATCCTGCCCTTGAGGTCGACGATGCCGCTTGACCAGAGCGAATCGAAGATGTGGAGGGCGCGCTGGTATTCGCCGCTCGAAATGTCAACGAGCGCCTCGATGTAGTCCGGAATGAGCGCGAGCTCGGTTTCACCTTGCTGTCGCAGCGAGACGGGAAGCGCCGCGACTTTCTTGGCCGGCGCAGGCTGCGGCTGAGACGCCGAGACCGCGGCGGAAAGGGGAGCGTGCACCGCGCAGACGAGGTCGCGGTCAACCCTGACGCTGGTTTCCCACGGCGAATAACCGTCGGCATAGACTGCGATGGCATAGTCGCCGCCCTTGCGTACCTTGACCATGAACGGCGTTTTCCCCGACATGGTGCCGTTGATGAGGACCATTGCGCCGTCGGGGTTGGAGGTGATGTCGAGCACGCCGGTTTCCGCGTCCTGGCCCGCAAGCATGCCGAGCACTGAGATCTCGTGGATCGGCGCGGACATTCCCGAAAGCCTGCGTCCCACGGGCCCCACGTCCCGGCTCACGGTGAGCTGGCGGCCGGTCTCGACCAGGGTATCGGACCCCTCCACGCCGTCCGACGGCATGAGCAGGACCTTTCCCTGATACACCGACAGCGCGGTTTTCGACCGGTCAAACGCCTCCACCTTGAACACAGTGCCCACGACCCTGCATGACGCGCACGGGGTCTGCACCTCGAACCGCTCGCCGCCTTCTCGTTTTGTCACCTTAACAAGCACGCTGCCCTTTGAGAGAAAACATATCTGCTGCGATTCGTTTGATTTCCTGATCACGAGCCGCGAACCCGCGAATAATTCCAACGCGCTTCCCCGGCCCAGCCTTATGACGGCCGATCCGTTGCCCGCGGGAACGGCGATCACGGTGCCGAGCGGCGCTTTTCTGGCAAAGGCTCCTGTTTCACCGGAAGTCACGGTTTGGGCCGTGCCCATGCCGCCCCAGGTGACGCTTGCGCTGCCGCGTACGCTCATGATGCTTGCCAGGGAAGTGGCGGAGCTTCCGTTGAGCAGGGCAATGGTAACGCCTGCGCCGGCGATCAAAAGAACAAGGCCGGCAGCCGCGGCCCATGCAACATTCAAATGAGGCAACCGGAAAGAAAGGCCGAAGTATTGCCGGGCCGCTGGTTTTTCATCGAGCCGGACAAACAGGTCGTTTTCGAGCCGCTGCCACTCGTTGTCCGTTTTGGCAGGCACCCGCACCCTTCTCAAAAGCTCGCCAAGCCGGCCTTCAGAAAGGTTGTCTTTGTTTGTTCCCGGATTCGACATAGTGCTTTCCTTAATGTTCCACATGCCGCTTAAGGAGTTTCTCGAGCGTCTTTCTTCCGTGGAACAGCCGCGATTTCACCGTTCCCAGCGGAATGTTCGACATCTCGGCAATCTCCTCCAGCGATCGTCCTTCCATTTCGTACATCACCACGGTCATCCGTTTCTCAGCGTCCAGCTTGTCAAGCGCATCGTAGATCGAGGCCTCCAGCTCCCGCTGCTCTAGGTCGGCCGAGGGACCGTTTGCGCTGGGGTCCGCTTCGGCCTCCATCTGCTCCGTATCGTACACCACCTGGGGCTGCCGCTTGCGGTATTTTTTGCGCAGCTGCGTCGTGCATACTTTCGCGCCGATCCGGTACACCCATGTGTCAAGCGACGAGTCGCCCTTGAAGTATGCAAGGCTCTTGAACAGCTCAATGAACACCTGCTGCAGCACGTCGTCGGTGTCGAATTTCGGCCCGAGCGACTTATATACCAAGTCATGCACCTTGTGCTTGTAGCAGTTGAACAGCTCCCGCTGGGCCCTGCGATCGTTCTTCAAGCATTGCTGCAAAAGCAGCCTCGTGTCCTGCATCGCGCCCTCGGTGCCGTCACTTCTGGCTCTAGTGGTATAGTCGCTGGTTTGGGGCATTTGTTTCAATAAAATAATAAAAAGTGGAATATTCAAATGAAATACGCTGAAAGACATGGGCGCCCCCCGCCGAAGACGGCGGCGGCCCTCCTTCCGGGCTCGGCCCTTCGGCCTCGTTGCCGGACCGCCCTGTGCCGCTTCGCGGCGGGGTCGGCCGACAATGCGCTCCAGCGCACCACTCCAGTCCTGCCTGGCGCGTCGAGATGCAATATTTCCATGAGCGACGCATCAGTGACTCCTATCGAATCATCTGTGCACGACAAAGTGGAGGAGTGAAAAAATCCTTCATGTAATTGATTATGTTAGTTGAAATAATAGGTTGATATTAAATAAGAAATTACCATCAATCAAACAATGTGCTGGAAGTGAAAATAATCAATGGAAGGAAAAATTAACTCGTCTTTCCAAAACCTCTGGCGCGGGATTTGTACTTTTTTATAAGGAATTTTGCCGCGGCCGGTCTTTTGCCTGATTCAAACATCACCGTCGTATTCACATTTCCCCGCGGAAAAAAATCGCCGGCCACAAGCAGCCATTTCGGCGAGAGAATGCGCCTGAGCGTGGTAAATAAATGGGCGGTCACGGTCTCGTGGAACGAGCCGATCATGCGGAACGAGTTGAGATACAATTTCCACGATTTGAGTTCGATGCAAGTTTTTGCGGGAAGATAGTACACATCTATGGAAGCAAAGTCTGGATATCCCGTTTTTGGGCACACGCAGGTGAACTCAGGAAAAATGATGCGGATCACTCCCGATGCCGCCCCTTTTTTGCACGGGCACGGAAAGGTGTCGATCCGCGGAAAAGAGTTTTTCCCCAGCGCGTTTTCCAGGAGGGTCATTTTTTCTTTGAACATAAGGTATTTTATCCGTCAACGAAAAGAAAATGATTTTTAAAAAATAATTCAGGTTAAGATTGCACTAGGGTCTAAAAAGTCATTATGGCAAAAATCCTTGTCGCCATGAGCGGCGGCGTGGACTCGTCGGTGGCAGCCGCGCTGCTTGCGAAGCAGGGCCACGAGGTGACCGGCGTCACCATGAAGCTGCTTGATAAAAGCGCATCAGACGCCTCGTCGCAACGCTCGTGCTGCGGCTTCGATTCCTCGCGCGACGCCAAACTGGTCGCCGACGCAATCGGCATCCCGCATTACACGGTCAACGCCGTTGAGGTGTTCAGCGAGACGGTGATGAGGGATTTTTTCGCCGAATACCACAACGGCAGAACGCCGAACCCCTGCGTGCGGTGCAACCGGTTTGTGAAGTTCGACTTCCTCATGAAAAAAGCGGACGAACTCGGTTGCGAGTTCCTGGCAACCGGCCATTACGCGAAACGGGAAGGGCGCCGTCTTTATAAGGGAGCTGATGAGAAAAAAGACCAGTCGTATTTCCTCTACGTTATTTACGAAGCGGCAATCGAGCGGATACTGTTTCCGCTTGGAGGCAGGACCAAAACTGAAATCCGGGGAATTGCCTCAAAGCTCGGCCTTGTCACGGCGAAAAAACCCGAAAGCCAGGACATCTGCTTTGTAGAAAACGGAAAATATTTCGCGGCGCTTGAGCCGGAAGAGGGGCATTCATCGGGTCCGATAGTCGATTGCTCCGGAAAAATACTGGGCCGGCATCACGGCATTTTCCGTTATACCGTCGGCCAGCACAAGGGGCTCGGCTCGCTGGGAAGAAAAATGTTTGTAAAAGAAATCAGGCCTGCCGACAATACCGTGGTCGTTGGTTTGGAAGACGAGTTATTCGCAAGAAAGATTTGTTTGGAAGATGTGGTAATTGCTGGCGGCTATGTCATTGATTCAAAAGAAGAATATGACATTCAGGTGAGGTATCGCGGAAAGCCTGTCAAAGGGTTGGTTTCATCATCAGGAAACAGTCTTGCGGTGTCCCTCGCCGAGCCGGTGCGCGCAATCGCGCCAGGGCAGTCCGCGGTGGTTTACGACGGAGAAATGGTAGTGGGCGGCGGAGTGATTGATAAGGCGGAGTGACAATTTGAGTCCTTAATCCGACTTGACCTTTTAAAAAGTGTCGCTCCGTGTCACCATTGACAAAAAACCATAAAAGCCGTATATTCTCAGAAGCAATTAGTGTCCGTTTAGCGCGGGGGTTTGAAGGATAGGTGGGGCTTTATGAAATCCATGGGGGTATCACGGGCGTTGACATCAGCGATCATGATTATAGTTGCTTCTGCTGCCGTTCTCAGTGCCGCACCTTCGTATCCGGTCAAAATGAGCGCAAACAAGCGCTACCTTGTCGACCAGAACAATGTTCCGTTCCTCATTCACGGAGATTCGCCACAGGCGCTCATGGTGAACCTTTCCGAGGCAGACGCCGATACGTTTTTCGCGGACCGCCAGCGGTTCGGATTCAACGCCGCGTGGGTCAACCTGCTCTGCGCAACGTACACGGGCGGCCGCGCGGACGGCAGCACCTTCGACGGCATCGCGCCGTTCACGACCTCAATGGACCTTTCCGCGCCCAACGAAACGTACTTTACACGGTGCGACCACATGATCCAGTCTGCCGCGTCGCACGGGATCACCGTGGTACTTGACCCGTGCGAAACAGGCAGCTTCCTTTCCGTGATGAAGCAGAACGGCGTGGCAAAGTGCCGCGCCTACGGCAGATACCTGGGCGACCGGTACAAGAATTTCGACAACATCATCTGGATGAGCGGAAACGACTTCCAGAGCTGGAGCGATAATTATTCAGACTCGGTTGCCACGGCGGTCGCGCTCGGGATCAAGGACAACGACACGAGGCATCTGCACACCGTGGAGCTGGATTATGTGGTGAGCGGGTCGCTCGACGATCCGAATTGGGCGGCCATCGTGGGACTCGACGCGTCGTACACCTATTACCCCACCTATGCGCAGGTGCTTCTGGACTACAACCGCGCGCTCGGCAAAATGCCCGTTTTCTTAGTGGAGGCGAACTACGAGTTCGAGGGAAACAACGGCATCATGACCACTATAAAGGTGCTCCGTGAACAGGCATACTGGGCCATGCTTTCGGGCGCCACCGGCGAAATGTACGGCAACGGCTACACGTGGCCCTTCAAGTCGGGATGGAAATCGCATTACGACACCCCGGGCGCCACCCAGGTCGGCTACGCAAGGGCGTTTTTCGCGTCGCGGCAGTGGTGGAACCTCGTGCCCGACCAGAACCACAATATCCTGACGAAAGGATACGGCACGTTCGCGTCCACCGGCTTCGACCTCGCGGCAAACGATTACGCGACCGCGGCAATCACGGCGGACAGTTCGTTTTTCGCAGCATATCTTCCGTCAGGCAGGACGGTCACGATAGACATGACGAAGCTCCGTCCACAGGTCAACGCCCAGTGGTTCGACCCTTCCAGCAACACGTCCTCAACAATCACGGGCTCGCCGTTTGCAAATACGGGTGCGCACGATTTTACGCCGCCCGCGACCAACAGCGGCGGCGACGGGGATTTCGTGCTGGTGCTCGAGTCCGGCCAGGCGTCGGCTGCACATGTCCCGTCGGTGAAGACCGGCGGCGCTTTGTTTACAATCAGGAACACCGTACAGGGCCTGCGTATCGAGTTTGACGGGAACGTCGCCCCGGGCCTTAAGCGCGCCGCGCTGTTTGACGCGGCCGGACGGATGGTGAAATGTTTCGTCGGGTCTGCCGGAAAGGATTTGCCGGTTCCCGACGGATGCCTCGTGATGCCCGGTGAAATACCTCCGGGGGTGTATATGTTCAAGGCGGATTTCACAAACAAGACGGCCGCGGCGCGCGTCGTGATTGACAAGAGATAGCCTTAACGAGTTGCGGCGCCCTTGCCGGTGATTCGGAGCGAACGGCGGCGAACAGGCATGAAATTCCGTATTGTTGCACCCGCGGTCTGCGTCCTCGCCTCAATAACGCTTGCCGAACCGCTGCCGGCGTTCTTCCAGTCACTTTTTCAAAAACATCAGCGGCAGATCCTGCAAAAATTTTCCGGGCAATGTTCCCAAATCTGCGGAAAGCTGGATATTGACAAAAGCGACACCTCCGCGATAAGCGCGGTCAATTCGCTCCTGTTCCTGCACGCGCTTTTCACCGCCACGGACGCGACCGACTGCACCCGCGGCGGCATCCTCAAAACGGTTTATCTATGGCATTGGACAGACCCCAACCCGCGGCATTTTCTGCTTCACCTGCCGGATTCGGCAAAGCTTGTTGCCATGAAACCTCCCAAGGGATTTGAAAAGTACAAATCGCTTGCGGACATAGACCGTTTGCCATGCATTTACCTGGGTGACGCGGTATCATCGGCGCCCTCGTATTACCATCCGCTGTGCGGGGAAATGTTCACGTTCGGCTGGTGCAGCGAAAGGGAAATGGCGTTCAATGCGCTGCTGCAGATTTTGGGGTTCGACTGCAAAATAAAGCAGGAGGGGATTCACGTGTGGTCGGAGGTCCTTTTGAAAACGGCGCGTCATGACGAGCCCGGGACGCTGCTGGTCATTTCTCTTGATAATACTTTTAACGCAGTCGGCTGCGGGAAAATGCGGATAAAACATCAGACATGGAAAGATGATGTTGGAAAAGGCGGACAAGTCAAGTGGTACAATGCCGTGGCGCATTCGGCGAAGCAGGAGGGTTTGGTAAAAAACATTGAGGTGAGCGAACCCGCCCGGCTGAGGATTGAAAGGTAAGTGCTATCGTGGATTGGAGAGTAATTGACAAAATGACATCAGGATGCATTCGCGAATATTCTTGATCGTTTAAAGCCGCATTTCAAACAACAGGTCATTTGCTTATTAAAAAAGCCCCGCATACGCAGGGCTTTTTTAATAACGAACGTATCAATTCCGTTATTTAGAATCCCTGCAGATGGTCGGTATCCTCATGTTTTTTCGGATCCTCTTTTTCTTCTTTCTCGAAATCTGCGACGGTCTCCTTGTAATCCTTGTCGCCCAGCACCGGCGCTTTTTCTTCGGTGTTGACAATCAGGCAGTCCATCTCCTTCTGCTGCTCCTCGAATTCCTTGAGGGTGCCGGGCGTAAAACCGGTACGCGCCGACCAGACGCCGATGAAAATCGATTGGCACAAATAATACACCTTGCCCGCCTCAAAATTGATTTTCGCGCACGCCTTGTTCTCGGCGTCTGCAATCACATAATGCGAGCCGGGATCGACCTTTGTGGCGAAAAAGCATTTACCCTTTGTGGTCCCGATATAGGCCTTGTCCAGGTAGTTGTGGATCTCCTTGACCCATCCGAACGACGTCGTGCGGTAGATGACCAGCGTCGCCTTTGATTGGTCGGCTTTTATTTCCGGGCACGCTGCTGGTTTTCTCATGTACTGGTTGCCGCACCCTGCGATGAAGAATACCAGCATGGCCGTAACGCCGACTTTTTTAAAAGACATAAAACCTCCGTTGGGAAAAAGTTGTTGTTTTAACCGGTTGTCGTCTGATATTGCACAAACGATGCCATATCAAGGCACTTGGTAAAATAAATTTATAAAAATTGATAAGAAAGGGGAAATTTGCGTTGAGGCTCCCATGTCTTGTAGTATGAACGCCATTTCTTTCTGATGGATCATACGGAGGTTCGATTGGTCATGAAAAATGCGGTTTTAACCGCTTTACAAACAATAAACAGTACAATTTCCTTGGTTTTAAAGTGTAATATCATTGAACAGTTTTAAGGAGGGATTATGAAAACAAGAATAATGATAAGAGCAAGGTTATGGGTGGAATTATTAATGATATGCCTGGCAGCTGGTGCGGGTACGTCTGCATTGGCGCGCGGGGGTGGATTCCACGGAGGCGGTTTTCACGGAGGTGGATTCCATGGGAGCGGTTTTCATGGGTATGCATGGTCGCACGGATTTTACGGCCCGCATCGCTGGGGTGGATTTTATATAGGCCCCGATTGGTTTTGGGGCCCTACAGTGGTAGTAGCAGGAGTCCCTTACTATTTCTATAATGGCTGCTATTACACTTATGACGGGGACGTTCTCGTGGCGGTCGATCAGTCGCTTGTGGCTCCGGCCCCGGCACCGGCGGCCGCCGTGCCGTCACCGGCAACCACACCAAAGGTTGGGTCAGCGCTGGCTCAAAAGTCGGATGAAACAATTACTGTAAATGTTCCTAACAACAACGGAGGGTTTACACCCGTTAAGCTTGTTAAAACAGACAAAGGTTATGTCGGCCCGCAAGGAGAATTATATACGGGTCATCCGACGGTTGACGAACTGAAAGTGTTGTATGGAAAATAATCCTTCCAGGAAGCGGGGGTGAGGGAGGAAACTATGAGAATCCTTTTCACAGGCGTGATAGTTGTATTTTTGGGGGCTGCATATGCGGGGGGCGCTCCAGGCGCGGAGCGATACGTGACACCGGCGAAAAGCGAAATACCGGTTTTTGCGCATGATCCGATCGACACGAGCGAGCAGCCGGTTTTTATTGCCAACTTCGGCGAATGGCTGATGGTGCTCGAATCCAGCGCCGATGCGTACAAGGTGAGCGATATGAAGGGTGAAATCGGCTGGATACCCAAGTCACGGGTACGGCAGTCAGCGGCCGGGGAGGACCTTTCCTTTAACGATGTGAACGTTTTGGCTTACCTCGATAATCCGACGCCGGTCTACATTCTTGACGCAAGCAATGCCCTTGATAAAAGCATCTTGCTCGATCGGTCGTTTTCAGCCGAGCTCATGGATAATATCGACTGGATGACGGTTGAGAGGATCGTCGGCGAGGCTGAGGCACGCTAATGTTGAGAAAGGGAATATTAATAGAATCTTTTTTTTAGTACTTCCCAAATAAGAGTGGCGCCGAAGAGATAACTCGAGCTGGGGGGTTCATAAAAGGTTTCTGAGGCCGATCCGGCGCTTGCCGTTTCGGTGTTGCTTTTTCCAAAGCCGTACCATGAAAGGTAAGGAGAAAATTTTATCGAAAGTTGTTCGTTGAGCAGTTTTTCCATGAAAAGGGCGATGTTCAATGATGTTCGGTTGCCAAGGGTCACATTCGGGAAATTGATCGGAGTCCCGTCCGAGGAAGTCATGGTGACGCCCATATTCCCGGTGAGCATGAAGGTTGCATTGGCGTCCAGGCCCAGGACGAGTTTCGGGGATACGGGACAGGTGAGCAAAACTCCGAGCGGCAGGCCGAGCCAGTAGTAGGTTTCCGAATTAGCAATGTTGGTGGAATAATACAATAATCCCTGATTGTCGATCAGGTTCCGGTACCACAGCTTGAAATCGAGGCCGCTGTAGAGGGCGAAAGGGGCAACGGGGTTGGAAAACGTATATCCCACCTCGCATCCCGCGTGCACGAAGAAATTGTTTTTATTGAACTTGTACGGATCGTATTCGAGCCCCACGGTGTCGCCGTTCCCATTTATCAATAGCTGGCTCTGCAGCGAGCCGTCGTAGGTGTTGCCGAACCCGAGGAGCGCCGTAACCTCGGGCCGCGCCCACAACTTGTTCTCCAGGGAGTAAAATTGCCCCCCGAGGTGGAGCCCGATCAAAAAACCGTATTCGGTGCTCTTGGGAGCGCCCTGGATTTGCGGAGGCCGTCCAAAGTAATCCTTAAAGGACTGGATCTCGTCGCTTATGTCAATTTCCTCCTTGTAATACAGGTAATCGACCGAAACGCCGAAGGAAATGATTTCGCCGTAATCGAACAGGGAGAAAGGGCGCGTCGGCGGCTCTGGATAAACGGGTTGGGCTTCGGCTTTCGGCGGCTCGGACTCCGGCGCCGATGGCCTTGACATGGCGGAATCCATCGGAAGGAGGCCGGCGGAATCCGCCGCGCTCCCGGGCGTCTGGGCGTAAAGCGCCGCCACGGAAAAAAGCGCTATTGCCGCGGTTTTGGTCGTGTGGTGAGGGGACATAATCGTTTTACCCATAAAATTAATCTTTCTTTTAAGGCAAGGGGATGATTTTATGCGATTTTGGCGGCGGCAAAACGGGCGCCCTCGAAGTGATAAAACCGCGGGGGATTATTTGGCCTTCAGGAATTCCCTGATGCGTGCGGCGACCGTCGGGGGATCGAGTCCGATATTTTCGAGGAGCCGTGCCGTGTTGCCGTGTTCCAGAAACCGGTCGGGATAGCCGAGGCACAGGATCTTGGGCCTGTGTTCCGCCTTTGACACAGCGGCGAGCTCGAGCACCGCCGAACCGAACCCTCCCGTGATGGTATTGCTTTCAAGGGTCACGACATGCGGGTGGGTTGAAAAAAGTTTTTGGTAAAATTCGCCTGAAAGCGGCTTGACAAACCGCGCATTGACCAGCGTCGGGTTCAGGCCTTCTTTTTCGAGCAGGCCGCACGCCGCCGTGGCGTTGGCAAAAAGGTCTCCCGCGCACAGAAGTGCCAAACCGGAACCGTTCCTGACGGTCTCCGGTTGCGGGATCGGAATGGGGGATCGGTCGCCGTCGAGCACATCGTCCGGAACTGCGCCGCGGCCGTAGCGGATGAAGACCGGTCCCTTGGTATAGGCCATTGCGGTATGGAGCATGCGGCAAAGCTCGCCGCCGCTGCGCGGCGCCATGATCACGGCGCCGGGAACGCTCCTGACAAAGGAGAGATCGAGCATGCCGTGGTGCGTGGGCCCGTCCTCGCCCACGATGCCGGCGCGGTCGATGCAGAAGGTGACGTTGAGGCCGTCGAGCGCCACGTCGTGGACGACCTGGTCAAAGGCGCGCTGGAGGAACGTTGAATAGACGGCCACCACGGGCTTGAGCCCCTTGAGCGCGAGGCCCGCGGCAAAGGTCACGGCGTGGCCCTCGGCGATGCCGACATCAAAGAAACGGTTGGGGAACTCGTCGCGGAACACCGAAAGGCCGGTGCCGTCGGGCATCGCGGCCGTGATCGCGACAACGTCGCCGCGGTCGCGGCCGATTTCGACCAGCGTTGCGCCGAACAGGTCGCTGTACGAGGGGTTTGTTTTCGGTGCGGCCACCACGTCGCCGGTGTCAAGGGCGAATTTCGAAATGCCGTGATATTTGGTGGCATCGTCCTCGGCGAAACGGTACCCTTTTCCCTTTGTGGTGATCGTGTGGACAAGCACCGGGCCCTTGGTGTGGCTTTTAATGAAATTAAAAACTTCGACCAGTTCGGAAATGTTGTGGCCGTCAAACGGGCCGAAATACCTGATGCCCATGTCTTCGAACAGCTTGCCCGGGATGACGAAGTGCTTGATGGCCTCGTCGATGTCGTGGATCAGCGTGCGGATCCTGTTTCCGACCCTCGGCAGCCGGCCCGTGAGCTCCCACAGCTCGTCCTTGATTTTGTTGTACCGCTTGTCGGTGATCACCCGGTTGAGATACCGCGACAGAGCGCCCACGTTCTGCGAAATCGACATCTTGTTGTCGTTGACCACGATGATCATGTCGGTGGAAAGGGTGCCCAGGTTGTTGAGCCCCTCAAAGGCGAGCCCGCCGGAAAGCGAGCCGTCGCCGATCACCGCGATCACGGCATGGTTTTCCTTTTTCATGTCCCGGCCGATGGCAAGGCCGAGCGCCGCGGAAATGGAGGTTGACGCATGACCCACCGAAACCGCATCGTACTCGCTTTCCGAAATGCGCGGGAAACCGCTTATGCCGCCGATCTGGCGGAGTTCCTTGAACTGCTCCCTTCTGCCGGTGAGGATTTTATGCGCGTATGCCTGGTGGCCCACGTCCCAGACGATTTTGTCAACCGGCGTTTTGAAGCAGTAGTGGAGCGCGACCGCGAGCTCGACGGCGCCGAGGCTTGACGCCAAGTGCCCCCCGCTCCGGCTTACGTAGGTGAGCATAAACTCGCGGATCTCATCGGCAACATCGGGGAGCTTTTCGAGGGGAAGGTTCCGCAGGTCGGCCGGGCTGTTAATGGATTCTATGAGGTTCATGTGTGGAAACGTATTTTATTATATGAAAAGTATTTTTGACGTGGTAATTATTGATTAAAGATACCTGAAAATTACGGAAATTTCAACAACTACCGGTAGGGAACCTTTAATAATTAATAAATTACGCATTTTTTGTCCACCCCGCTTAAACGGGAGTCCATCGTTCTATCTGGGCCTTCTATCATTGATTCCCGCTTTTGCGGGAATGACGCCATGGAGATGCAATCGTTAAAAGCTCCAGGGAAATGTTTACTTATGAATAATACGATACAACCGATGTTTTTCAACCTTGTGCACGCCGACCATGCCACAAAGGCGCGCGCCGGGATAATCCGAACCGCTCATGGACCCGTTGAGACGCCCGTGTTCATGCCCGTGGGGACGCAGGCGACGGTCAAGTCGCTTTCGCCGGCAGACCTTGACGAATGCGGATGCTCCATGATCCTCGCGAACACCTACCATCTGCACCTGCGGCCGGGCGACGAGCTTGTCGCCGCCGCGGGCGGGCTCCATGCATTCGAGAGCTGGGAGCGGCCGATCCTCACGGACAGCGGCGGGTTCCAGGTGTTCAGCCTTCGCGACATTTCCAAGATCACGGACGAGGGTGTCTGGTTCCAGTCGTACATCGACGGCTCGAAACATTTTTTCTCGCCGGAGCGTTCCATCGAGATCCAGCGCAACCTCGGCGCCGACGTCATCATGGTGTTCGACGAATGCCCGCCCGCAAAGGCCGCTGCCCGCGATATTGAGCGGGCCGTTGACCGCACCATCCAGTGGGCCTGGCGCTGCCGCGACGCGCACGCGGCCCAGCCAATCAAGCACGGATATCCGCAGGAGCTGTTCGCGGTTGTCCAGGGCGGCCTTGACAAAGGACAGCGGCGGCGCTGCGCCGAAGCGCTGGTCGGGCTCGACCTGCCAGGGTATGCCGTGGGCGGGCTGGCCGTGGGCGAGACCGTCCCGGAGATGTATGATGCGGCCGCCTTCACCTGCTCGCTGCTGCCGGAAGCCAAGCCGCGGTACCTCATGGGCGTCGGCACGCCTGAAAACATCATTGAATGCATTTCCCGCGGCATTGACATGTTCGACTGCGTGCTGCCCACGCGCAACGCGCGTAACGGGACCGCGTTTTCGTGGGACGGAAAAATCAACATAAGGAATGCCTGCCACACGAGGGACTTCGGCCGCGGCCTGAGCGCCTCATGCGGCTGCTACGCGTGCAAAAATTTCAGCAGGGCGTATCTGCGCCATTTATTTCTTGCCGGAGAAATTTTATCCTTGCGGCTCCTCACCCTGCACAATGTTTATTTCTATATGGACCTGGTGCGGCAGGCGCGCGCCCATATCGTCCAGGGTGATTTTGCCGCATTTTCAGCGGAAACGCTTTCGCGAATGCAAAAAACGGAAAGCGGCGGCGAAGAACGGCTTGCCACGGGAGCGGACGATGAATGAGCAGTTCAGGGAATCGGCGCGCATCGCGCTCATGGAATGCCTCGGCCTCGGCCGGCAGGAAACGCTCCTTGTCGTATGCGACCCGCCCTGCGCCGAGATCGGGTGGATGTTCTGGAGCGTGGGCAGCAAGCGGTGCCGGGAGGCGGTGCTGGTGCAGATCTCGCCGCGCAAGCAGAACGGCAACGAGCCCCCGCAGCCGGTGGGCGAGTGGTTCGGCAGGTTCGACGTCGCCGTGATGCCCACGTCAAAATCGCTCTCGCACACCCAGGCGCGTCGCAAGGCCAGCGAGCAGGGCACGCGCATCGCCACGCTGCCCGGCATAACCAAGGACATGTTCGTCCGCACCATGCGTACCGACTGGAAAAAACTCGGCATCATCACGCGCAAGGTGGCCGGGCTGCTTTCTTGCGCAAAGGCGGTGAGAATAACCTCGGACGCAGGCACCGATCTTTCGTTTAAAACCGGCGGCAGGGCTGCCAAGGCCGACGACGGCCGCCTCATCTTCAAAGGCGCGTTTGGAAACCTGCCCGCGGGCGAGGCCTACCTTGCGCCGCTCGAAGGTACGGCCGAGGGCCGCATCGTCATCGACGGATCGTTTCCGCTCGCCGGACTGTGCAAAACGCCGCTTGACATACGGGTGAAAAAGGGGAAGGTGGCCGAGGTCGGCGAGCACCTCTGCAAGGCCGAGCTCGAGCAGCTGTTCAAAAAATACGGCTCGCCCGCGAAAAACATCGCGGAGTTCGGCGTGGGTACGCTCGACACCGCGATCATTTCCGGCAACACGCTCGAGGACGAAAAAGTGAGGGGGACCTGCCACATCGCGTTCGGCGACAATGCGTCCATGGGCGGCTGGGTGAAGGTGCCGATGCATCTGGACGGAATAATAAAAAGGCCGACGATATGGCTGGATGAAAAGTTGTGGATGAAAAATGGAATACTAGTGTAAAGATTGCGGATTGTGGAATTCGGATTGCGGATTTTTTTTAAAGTTCTGATAGTCTGATTTAAATCCTATTAATCCCCAATAATCTGATTGCAACTTCAGGATCAATCCTAAACGCGCTGCCTTTCCCCTGAAAAAAATCATGCCTTTCAATTAACATCATTGACAACGGCGTAATGACGATTGATTCGCCACTTTTCTTGTCTGTCACTACTGTCTCGCCCTTGGGAAGTGTGCCGTCCTCCGGAAAAGGCGAGGGGATCCGTCCTCGCGCTTCATGGTGGACCGCAATCACTCCAGGGCTGATTTCAACGGGATTCCCAAGCGCCCGTTCCGCGGTGATGTATGTTTTTCGCAATGCTGCAACAAGATTGTTTTTACCGATCCCAAGCCTTGCCAGTATTATTAAATCTTCCTGAATGATTTCCTCAGGCGCTCTTTCATCATTTCCAAGATATCCCTGCGCAGAAAATTTTGAAGGGCCAAGAGCGGCTTTAAGATCTGTTTTTCCATTTTCTAGGTTCATTTTATTTCCTTTTAACGATCCTTGTTATCAAGTAGGATATCGGACCTGTTGATTTTTTTTCGCGTTAGGCAGGACTGGAGGCCGCGCCGTAGCGCGGTGCTCCCCGGCGCCCCGCGAAGCGGCCTCGCGCCGTGGAGACACCCATTTTAATAGAAAAATATTAGGCAAATTTATCATAAAAAATATTTTCATCCTTCATTCCGCCCTTCTTCAATACCGCGAGACAGGCGTTGATCATCCCGGGCGAGCCGCAGAGATACGCTTCATAGTCTGAACAATCGGGAATAATACGTGCCACGACTTCGGTGATGAGCCCGCGTTCGCCGTCCCAGTCGCTGTCCGCAGGTTCGTTGGAAAGTGCAGGCGTAAATGTGAAATCGGCCAGTTCCTTTTTCAGTCCGTTCAGTTCCTCAACAAGAAAAAGGTCTTTTTGCGTGAGCGCGCCGAAAAAATAGTGGATCCGGCGGTTGGATTTCTTCTCGCGCATGTCCTGAAGGATCGACCACATCGGCGCCATGCCGCTTCCCCCGGCAATGCACAACATGGGTTTGCCGGTATTTGTTGCACCGAATTTACCGTAAGGCCCGGAAAAAGAAATGCTGTCGCCTTCCTTTAAAACATCGATCGCCCACGGCGTGAAAATGCCGTTTGGAATTCTGCGGATCATCAATTCCACCGAATTTTTTTGTGATGGAGACGATGCTATTGAGAAATCCCTGAGTACCGCTTCCTTACCATCATAAGGCATTGATTTTAATTGAAGATACTGACCTGATCTAAAGTCGATTGTTGAAGGGTTCACAAGGCCGATGCTGAGCCCAAGAATATCATAGGTGTACATTTTTTTCCGCAGGACTTTTCCTGAAAAGCGCTTTACTGAAAAAAGTTCTTCGGGAATTTCTATGGCAATGTTCTTTTCGGGTTTGGTCTGGCAGGCAAGGCGGACGCCGTCTTTTTTTTCAAGGTCCGACAGCAGCGCTAATTCCGGCGGCGTGGGGGGGGTGTCGGGAGATATAACTTTTATTTTGCAATACCCGCACCGCGCGTTGCCGCCGCAGGCGGAGGGAATAAAAACGCCGTTTCTGGCAAGTCCTGCAAGGAGCGAGGATCCCTTGTTGACCTGAACCTTTTTTCGACCGCGGTTTATATCAACCGAGATTGATAAAACAGTTGACGGGTTCATTAATGCTTTCCACGCCGTTAATGTCCAAAAGACCATTAAAACTATTTCATGATTCAGTTCAAGACAACCAGTAAAATGCCTTTTAGCCGTTTGTGCCGCTCAAATTTATCAAGCGCTTCAGCCGTAATTAATAAAATAAGAAACAGACGAAAAGGAATGTATTTTTTATCTGAAGGATGCAACCTTGATGAGCGGTCAACTTAAGGCTGAGTTGGACAACATTTACACGGTTTTTCATTGTCCATATTATTTGTATCTTGATCCGGTTCAGTATGTCCATCGGTTCGTAGGAAAACAAAACATCGAAATCGGCGGCCTTCTGTGTTCGTCCCTTTCTTACGGCAGGGTGGAGCAGATTCGAAACAGCATTGAAAAAGTGCTTCGGATCACGGGGACCGAAATTTATGATTTCTCCACTGCTGTTCCGCTGCGTGAAAAAATGAGACTCCTTTCCGGCATTAAACACAGGTTCAATACCGGAACGGATATCGCGCTGCTGCTCGAATGCTGCGCTGTAGCGACCGGGCATTACGGATCGCTTGAGGCGTTGTTCGTAAAAGGCCTGAAAAAGTCCGAGAATACAATAAAAGAAGCCCTGGACAAATTTGTCCTGTCCATGCGTGCCGTTGCCGCCGCAATTCTTAAAAACAGGCCTTCCGGCATGTATTTTTTCTTGCCAAGGCCGGCCGCGGGCAGCACCTGCAAGCGGCTGAACATGTTTTTGCGGTGGATGATACGGGAGGATGACGGGATTGACTGCGGGGCATGGAAATCAATTTCTCCTTCGAAGCTCGTGATGCCCGTGGACACTCATGTCGCCGCGCTGGCAAAAAGACTGGCACTGACAAAAAGAAAATCGGTTGACTGGCGCATGGCCGAGGAAATCACTGCAACATTGAAAACCGTGTACCCAAACGACCCGGTGCGCTGCGACTTTTCGCTGTGCAGGGCCGGCATGGTTGATTTCAGAAATCTTTGGAAAGCGGCGTGATGCGTATGGCGAAAAAAGTTTTTGAAGGGCTCGCGATCACCTCGGGAAAAGTACTGGCGCCCGCTTGCCTTTACGCATCGGAACTCCATAAGGCGGTTGAGGAATATTCCATCGCCGAGAAGGACCTTTCGGCGGAGCTGCAGCGATTTGAGGCGGCGCTCGCCGAGAGTTCCCGGGAGCTGGAGAGCATCTCCATCAACGTGGCGGACAAGGTAGGCAACGTCGAATCCGAGATATTCATGGCGCAGAAGCACATCATGAACGATGCCGCCATCGTACGGCAGATACGCGAGGGGATCCGTGATAAGAAGAAAAACGCCGAGGCCGTCGTGTTCGAGGTGTTCAGCGCCTACGAGGAAAAGTTCAAGGTCATGGACAACCAATACATGCGCGAGCGCGGCTCCGACATCGTCGAAATCCGGCGGCGGCTGCTCGACAACCTGAAAATGAAGAAGGGCGGCTTCCTCTGCGAAGGTCAGGAACACTGCCAGCGCGGCACGAACCGGATCATCGTCACCGAGGAATTCACGGCCGACATGATGTCGCACATGAATTTCGAGCGCGTGCGCGGGTTCGTCACCGAGCACGGCGGCGTGTCGTCGCACGCCGCGATCATCGCGCGTTCGCTCGGCATCCCGTCGGTCACCGGCGTGCGCGGCATCATGGAACTTGTCAGATGCGGAGATCACGTGCTTCTGGACGGCGACAGCGGGCGGGTGTACCTCAACCCGCCGCACGACCTGGTGAAAAAGGTGATCACCGTCGTCGATGTGAAGGCCCGGGAGAAAATCTCGCTCGTGACCCCGCCCGGCATGGCGGTGCTCGCGAACGCGAGCATCCTCGAGGACGTGCAGCAGGCCGCGCACCTCAGGGCCGACGGCATAGGACTTTACAGAACAGAAATAATGTTCATCAAGGAGGACCGCCTGCTCACCCAGGACGAGCAGCACGGCCGGTACCAGAAGGTGGTGGACGAGATGAAGGGGCGGCCGGTGACGTTCCGGCTGCTCGACGTGGGCGGCGACAAGCCGCTCCCGTTTCTGCGGATCCAGAAGGAGTCCAACCCGTACCTGGGATGGCGCGGCGCGCGGTTTTTGCTGGGCAACCCGGACATCTTCAGCGACCAGGTACGCGCGCTCGGCCGCGTGGCGAAAACCGGGAGGATAAGAATCCTGTTCCCCATGGTCGTTGACGAACGGCAAATACGGATGCTGGTGGAGGGCACGCGCGAGGTGCTGGCGTCGGTTCCGGGCGCCGCCGAAAACGTTGAGCTCGGCGCCATGTTCGAGGTGCCCAGCGCGTGCATGCAGGCGCGGCGGATCTTCAAGCTCGTCGACTTCGGCAGCATCGGCTCGAACGACCTGATCCAATACCTGTTCGCGGTCGACCGGAACAACGAGCAGGTCTCGGCCGACTATAATCCCGAGCATCCCGTTCTGTGGGACCTTTTAACCGATCTGGTGTCCGCCGCGCGCGAGGCGGGCAGGGACCTTTCCATCTGCGGAGAGATGGCGGGCAAGGAGGGCTTTGCCGCGCGATTGCTTGACATAGGAATACATTCGCTCAGCGTGAGCCCCCGGCTGATTCCGCAGGTGCGGAACGAGATGGCGGAATACCATGAGGCCGCCAAAAAAGGCCCTGCGCGTTCTGTAAAGGGCCAGGCCGGCACGAAGCTGAAAACCCGTCTCCTCCATTCACCTTCCGCGACAAAGGCGCAATAATGGGAGGCGTTCTTTTTCTTTGCGCGCATAATTCCTGCCGGAGCCAGATGGCTGAGGCGTTTGCCCGCCGAAGAGCCCCTGCTGGCGTAACGGTCGCGAGCGCAGGGATTGAGCCTACCTCCCTCCATCCGCTCGCAATAAGCACCATGTCGTCGCTGGGCTTTGACATTTCTTCGCAGAAGTCAAAATCTGTCGCGGATCTCGGCACGATGGCCTTCGACCTTGTCGTGACGGTGTGCGACAAAGCCAGGCGAAGGTGCCCCGTTTTCCCCGGCGCGCCCGCAACCATCCATTGGGACGTCAAGGATCCTGAGGACGCAGACGGAACTGATGCGCCGCCGGAACACCGCTTTCTTGAGACCGCGCGGGATCTTGAGCGGCGTGTTTCCGACCTCTTTACAGGCGGCTATTTTTCCGCTTTTATCAGGCAAAAGAAAAATTCCGAAAACATGCTCGACAGCCTTACCGAAGGCGTCATCGCGCACGACCTTGGGCGAAAGATTTTCTTTTTCAGCCGCGGCGCGCAGCGGCTGACCGGCTTTTCGCCGGCCGAGGTGCTCGGGCGCGACTGCCACGACGTGTTCGGACCGTCGCTGTGCGGACCCGCGTGCGCGTTCGACGGCGTGAGCGGCTCCCTGGCGCGCCTCGAACGTCTTCCGTATGGAACAACGCTTAAGAAACGCGACGGCGCTGCGGTGGAACTCGAGGTGACGCGCATGCCCCTTAAAAACGACGGCGCGGAAACCGTGGGCGTGATCGCGTCGCTCAACGACAGGTCGCGCGTGCGGCGCCACCTCCAACAGCAGCTTTCGCAGACCAGCGAATATCGCGGGATCATCGGCCAGGACTATGCCATGCAGCTCATCTTCGACCTCATCCGCGATCTGGGCGAAAGCGATTTCTCGGTCGTGGTCAGCGGCGAGAGCGGAACCGGCAAGGAGCTCGTGGCGCGCGCCATTCACGCCGAAAGCGGGCGCGCCGAGAAATTATTCGTTCCTGTCAATTGCGGCGCGCTGCCCGAGGGCACGCTCGAGAGCGAGCTGTTCGGCCATGTGAAAGGCGCCTTTACCGGCGCGATACGCGACAAGAAGGGCCGCTTCGAGCTCGCCGACGGCGGCACCATGTTCCTCGACGAAGTGGCGGAACTGCCGCCGGCCACGCAGGTGAAGCTCCTGCGCGTGCTGCAGGAGGGCACGTTCGAGGCGGTCGGCGACGAAAAGCCGAAAAAGGTCGACGTGCGGATCATCTGCGCCACGAACAAGAACCTCAAGGAGCTTGTTGTCAAAGGGAAATTCCGCGAAGACCTCTATTACCGGCTGGCGGTGGTGCCCATCGACCTGCCGCCGCTGCGGCAGCGGAAAAACGACATCGCGCTGCTGGCCGAATCGTTTTTAGCGCAGGTGTCGGAAAAGCTCAATAGAAAAAACATGCGGTTTTCGCCTGATGCCATGGCCGTGCTCGTCAATTACCCTTGGCCCGGCAATGTGCGCCAATTGCAGAACGCGATACAATACGCAATGGTGAAATGCCGCGCCGGCGTCGTGGAGGCCGCGCACCTGCCGCCGGAAATCATTGCGAGCATGCCGCTCGCAGAGCAAGGTGTTCAGCTTGAGGGCGCGGGAAAAGCGGGGCGGAAACCGAAATTGTCCTTGCCGGCGGTGGAGCACGCGCTCGAAAAAAGCGGCGGCAACAAGGCAAAGGCCGCGCGCATGCTCGGGGTGGGCAGGGCAACGCTGTATAATTTTATCAATGAGAACAGGGTGCAGGTGCCGGAATAGGGGAATAAAAAATCGCATTGCATCAGAACATTATTCTTCTTCGTTGATTATATTTATCTCAGGATGGGAAATCCTGGATAAGATTCCTCAGCCCCTTCGGGGAAGAAAATTATTTTATTTGCGGATATCAAAATCAAACAGGAGCGATTCATCATGAATTTTCGCAATCGATCATTGCTGTTCATTGCCGTCATTTCATCAATGATGTTGACAATAAGTAATCCTGCTTTCTCCTCCGACGCCGACCGCGTGGCCCAGCTCATCGACGTCATCCGCAAGGGACCGTCGCTGTACCGCACGCAGGAGGCCGCCGCGGCCCAGGTGCGGTTCAATCCGCAGGGCGCGGGCGTGGCAATGACCGACGACGCGTCGTTCGCGGCGATCAAGCAGAGCATCAGGGCCGCGATAAGCCTGGCCGACATGGGCCCCGCGGCGAAGGAGGCCGTTCCGGCCCTCATCGAGGTGTTTCCGAGGGCCGAGCACGTTGCTATCATCGCCAACGCGCAGTACGGCCCGGGCGTGGGAAAGTTTGAGGACTGGGTGTCGACCTATACGCTCAGCGCGAAAAACAAGTTCATTCTTTCGTCGCCGTTCATCGAATACCAGACCCTCAGCCGCTGCGAGCAGTTCGTCGAGGCCTCGGCCTACACCGACATCCACGACAAGCGCACCTCGGGCCAGCGGATCGTGTCGGCGCTTGCCGACATTTACGTCGTGCTCAGGATCAACGCGGCCGCGTGCGCGCTGTCGAGCATCACCGGCGTTTCGCCGGGAAACACGCCCGAGGCGTGGCGGTCGTGGTACGCGAGCATCCAGGTGTCGAGCGCGCCCGCGCCGGCGTCAAACACCGCGCCGCCCACCAAGGTGACCGTCATTTCCACGCCGGCCAACCCGCCGTCCGATTACGTTATAGGCGCCCGATACCAGTTGCGGATGTCAACCGGCGACTTCATCACCGGCACGCTCGAGGGCGTTGACGAGTCGTCCATCACCTTTCGGCTTGACAACGGGGGAAGGTACATTTACGAAAAGAGCTTTGTCCGCGAACGGACCCTTCTTTCGGCGCCCTATTCCGCCTCGACCACCTATTCCACCGCTCCGGCATATTCTCCCGCGCCGGCGCAAAGCGCCCCGGCGGCGGCCGCGCAGGCGTATCCCGGCTCCGTGAGCTACGAGGACCTGATGAACTTCACCTATTCCGGCAGGATGATGGAGGTGTACCTGCAGAACGGCTCGGTGCTCAGGGGCACGCTCGGCGTGGTGGACGCGACCATCATGCACCTGAACGTTGACGGAGTGGAAATGCCGATCTCGCGCAGCGTGATCCTGCGGGTGGTGGCCGTGCCCGATGCGGCGAGCACCAAACCCTCCCCGAGCAACACGGGCGGCTCCTCGGGCGGCCCGACCCCGTGGTAAAAAAAATCACCGCACAGGCGCAAAGAACGCAAAGAAGAAAAAAGTGATCTAAAATTCTGCAATGGATTTCTTTGCGAACTTTGCGTCTCTGCGGTGAATATTTTTTTTTAATTCGTTCCGCGGAGACGCCGGTAATCGATCCCCAGCTTCTGGATTTTATACTGGATGATGCGCTTGGTGGTGCCGAGGATGGCAGCCGCCTTGCTCTGGTTTCCCCGCGCGTCTTTCAGGGCGTCGGTGATGATTTCCCGCTCGTACGCCGCCACCATGCTGTCGAAATCGTTTTTGCGCGGGCCCTGCTGGCCCGGCTCCTTCATCTGCAGGGTGGGGGGCAGGTCGCGGCCGTTGATCACGTTTTCCGATGCGACAAGCACGGCGCGCTCCATCACGTTCTCCAGCTCGCGCACGTTGCCCGGCCAGTGGTAGGCGGACAGCAGGTCGATGGCCGGCGTTGAAATGCGCTCGATCTTCTTGCCGTTCAGCGTCGCGTATTTCTTGGCGAAATAGTCGGCGAGCAGGAGCACGTCGGCGCCGCGCTCGCGCAGCGGCGGCAGGAGAATGGTGAACACGTTGATGCGGTAGTAGAGATCGTCGCGGAAACGGCCCGCGGCCACTTCTGCCTCGATGTCGCGGTTGGTGGCGCAGATCAGCCGCACGTTCACGCGGATCGACTCGCCGCCGCCCACGCGCTGGATCTCCTTTTCCTGGATGGCGCGCAGGAGCCGGCCCTGCGCCGGCAGCGACATCTCGCCGACCTCGTCGAGGAACAGCGTTCCGTTGTTCGCGAGCTCGAACCGCCCGATGCGCCTGGAAAGCGCGCCGGTAAACGAGCCTTTTTCATGGCCGAACAGCTCGCTTTCCAAAAGCGACTCCGGGAGCGCGGCGCAGTTGACCGCCACGAACGGCCCGCTGCCGAGCGGGCTTTTTTCGTGGATCGCGCGCGCGACCAGCTCCTTGCCCGTGCCGGTCTCGCCGCGGATGAGCACGGTAGTCGGGGAGGGCGCCACCTGTGCGATCTGGCGGTACACCTCGCGCATGGACCCGCTGTTGCCGATCATCCGGCCGGGTTTTCCTTTTTCCTCGAGCGTCTTGCGCAGCTCCAGGTTTTCCCGCTCGAGCGCCTCCACTTTTTCCTGCTGCTTGCGGCGCGCCTTCACCGTCTGCGCGACGAGGTCGGCGACCGCCTCGAGGAAATGCAGCTCGCCCTCGAGCGTCACCGCGTCCTGCACCGCCACCTTGTCGACCGAGAGCGCGCCCACCACCTCGTCGCCCGACTTGACCGGCACGCACAGGAAGGCGAGGTCGGTGTCCTTGAGGTTTTTGCGGGCTCCTGTTTTGTCAAGGAAGGTGGGCTCGTTGCGCAATTTAGGAATGGCGATGGGACGGCCGGTGGCCACGACCTTTCCCGTTATGCCCTCGCCGAGCTTGTATTTCCCCCGCAGTTTTCCGCTCTCAGGGATGCCCTTGGCCGCGTCGACCCTGAGCTCGGAGCTTTCCGGGTGCAAAATGGAGATCATGCCGCGCTTCATGCCCGCGTGCGTTTCCAGAATGTCAAGCACGCCTTCCATGGTGGCCTTGAGGTCGCCGGGCGTGCTGAGGAGGCGGGCGATACGGTACAGCGTTGCAAGGCCGTTGAAGCTGAGCCGGGTGGCGATTTCGTCGGGCATAGGGCATTAAAATTAATAGATGGTACAAAAATGTATAATAAATAGTTGGAGTTGAAAGGTTGATGTTGCAAGCGGAATGATACGGATTTCTCTTTGACTGTTTTCTTCGGTCCTTAGGCAAATATTTTTCAAGCAAAGTTAATTGCCAAATTGGATATTATATTCATCAAGTATACCATAATTCCATTGTCAAATTGATAGGAGAGACCGCATGAAAAAAGCCGCGATTGTAAAAATCGTCATGAGCGTCATTTTCTTTTCATCTTTCTGCATTGCCGTCGAAATCCAGGTCGACCTCTCCAAGGGCCGCCGCGCCATATCGCCGTACATTTACGGACGCAACAACGACGTGTCGGACGACCCGTCGGCGCCCATGTCCGCCGCGACCGTGACGCTGTACAACGACGCGGGCCTCAGGATGACGCGCGACGGCGGCGGCAACAATTCCACCAAGTACAACTGGCGCCGCAAGCTCACCTCGCACCCGGACTGGTACAACAACGTTTACCCGCACGACTGGGACTTCGCCTCGCAGAGCATAGTGCAGCGGCTCCCGCAGACCTGCGGCCTGTGGACGCTCCAGCTTCTGGGGAAGGCGGCGAGCAACACCCAGCACAATTATCCGGACAACGGCGACGGCTCGAACGCCTCCCAAAACTGGGCGGGCGGCGGCGGGCCGACGCCCACCCCGCATGACGGCGACCCCAACCTGTACCTCATGGACTGGCCGCCGGATTCGACCACGGCCGTTTTCGACTTCTGGTTCAAGCCCGCTGCGCAGGGCGGACTCGGACTCGACAGTTCGCGATTCCGCTACTGGAACATGGACAACGAGCCCGAGGTGTGGAACAGCACGCACGACGACGTGGTGAAGGACACCATTCCCGTCGAGACCTATCTCGCCAAGTATTTCGCGGTCGCAAAGCTGGCGCGCCAGAGGTTCCCGGGAATCAAGATCGTTGGGCCGGTGTTCACCAACGAGTGGCAGTGGTGGAACTGGAACAACCATTTCGTGGGCGGCATCCCGTGGATGGAATATTTCATCATGCGCGTGGCCCAGGAACAGGCCGCGTCCGGCCTGCGGCTGCTCGACGTTCTTGATTTTCACTTTTACCAGAACGCAAACAGCAATGCCGCGGACGAGCACAACGTCACGCAGCTGCACCGCATCTGGTACGACACCACGTACGACTGGCCGTGGGCGAACGGCTCAAAGGCATATCCGAGCGGCTGGGACGAGTCGAGGAAAAAACAGTACATCTTCAAGCGCTGCGAGGACTGGTTTACGCAGTACCTCGGCGCGAACCACGGCGTGACCATCAGCATGACCGAGACCGGTATCTCCGGCATCAACATCGACGGCTCGCTCGCGACCGTGTGGTACGGCTCCCAGCTCGGCACGTTCGCGGACCACGGCGTGGAGATCTTCACGCCCTGGTACTGGAACTACGGCCAATGGGAGACCCTGCACCTGTTCTCTAAAAACGCCAAAGCCATCCGCGTGGAAAGCACGAGCGACCTCGACACCACCGTGTCGGCATACTCGTCCGTCAATGCAACGGGCGACTCGTGCACCGTGATCCTCATCAACCGCGACAATGCGGCAACGCAAACCGCGCACGTCACCCTCGCGCATTTCACGCCAAATGCGGCCGCCCACAATGTGCTTGAATTGTCGAGCCTGCCAACCGGCAGTGAAACGTTCGTCTCCGAAACCAACAACGCGCTCAAGAAAAAGACCGTGACGCCGGCGGGAAACGCTTTTTCGCTCGACCTGCCCGCATATTCGGTCACGGCCGTATTGCTAAAGGGGACTTCCGACGTGGCGGTGAGGATGGGGATACCCGCAGTAAAGGTAAACGGTGCGATCAAGGGCGGAAAGGCCGAGTGGTTTGATGTGAGGGGGAGAAGGGTGGCGGCGCTTGACGGAGTTGCAATTGACAAAGTAAGAAATATGTCGGCGGGAGGGGTGTGGCTGGTGAAGGAGGGCGAAAGGGTGAGGAAGGTAGTGGTGGAGAAAGAATAAGAATTATGGATCGAGAAACCCAAGAATTGCTCGATAGTGCGAAATTATACCTCGACCTATTTGAATCCATCCAAAGTGGCGAGAAGACCGAATTTATTAAATGGTGTCATTTGGCTTCTGCTGCAATAAGGATTTCAACTCTTCACGAGAAAAATGGCAAAAAGATAAAAAAAGAGGATATGGAAAGAATATGCAATAGTACATATGATGTCGTTAAAGAAGAAATAAAAAAGGACTTGGTAAAATATGCCTACATTTTATTGAGAGATAATATTTGTCATTTTGAGAATAAAAAAATGAAATATTATGAATATAGACCGCAACTTATTAAAGCTGTCGGGATGGATCAGATGTGGAAAGCTATTAAAGAAGATTATTGCAAGCTTTGCAAATGTCCATAGAAAATTCTATATCGTCCCGACGGGACTTCGAATAAAATTTAAATATTTTTCTATAAATATTCCGTCCCTCCGGGACGATGACAAATACGCAAAATTATCTTTAATCGGGCGCCAGGCCGGACTGCAGGGTGCGCTAGAGCGCAATGCCGGCCGACCCGGCCGCAGGCATAGGGCGGTCCGGCATCGAGGCGAATAGCCGAGCCCGGAAGGAGGGTCGCCGCGGCAAAGCCGCGGGGCGCCCAGGTTTTATTTTTAAATACAGAATATAGGTTAATAGAAAGGTTACCCAATGTCCTCCACATCATCCAAAGAATTCAAATTCCCTTCTCGCAATGACATTCCCTCCCAACACCTATTACCATCAAAACTAAACCAGAAATCCTACTTGATAAACGGCGTCCTCCACAAATGGCCCGGCCCCTTCCGCGAAGTCAAGTCACCCATTTATATAAATAAAAACGGAAAATCAATTCCCGAAATCATCGGCTCCTATCCCCAGCAAACCGAAAAAGAGGCCCTGGCCGCTCTTGACGCAGCAGTCAAGGCCTACGGCAACGGCCGCGGCAAATGGCCGACCATGAGCACGGCAAGGCGCATCGAACACGTTGAAAAGTTCATCGGTCTGATGAAAAGCAGGCGCGCCGGCATCGTGAAGCTGCTCATGTGGGAAATAGGCAAGGGCCTTGCGGATTCGGAAAAGGAATTCGACAGGACCGTTGAATACATAGTGGCCACGGTGGAGGCGCTCAAGGAGCTTGACCGGAAGTCGTCGCGGTTCGAGATAGAGCAGGGCATCGCGGCGCAGATCAGGCGCGCGCCGCTGGGCGTGGTGCTGTGCATGGGGCCGTTCAATTACCCGCTCAACGAGACGTTCACCACGCTCGTTCCTGCCTTGATAATGGGGAACACCGTGGTGTTCAAGCCGCCCAAGCTCGGCGTGCTGCTCCACGAGCCGCTGCTCGAGCCGTTTCGGGATTCTTTCCCGGCCGGCGTGGTGAACACGGTGTACGGCGAAGGGCAGAGGGTGATCGGCCCGCTCATGGAATCGGGCAAGGTGGACGTGCTGGCGTTCATCGGGTCGAGCAGGGTGGCGGGGATTCTCAAGAAGCGGCACCCGCGTCCGCACCGTTTGCGGTGCGTGCTCGGGCTTGACGCGAAAAACGCCGCGATAATTCTTGGGGACGCGGACATCGAGCTTGCGGTCAAGGAATGCGCCACCGGCACGCTTTCATTCAACGGACAGCGGTGCACCGCGCTGAAGATCCTGTTTGTCCATGCCGGCATCGCGGAAAAATTCGTAAGGCGTTTTTCAGAGGCGGTAGAGGCGCTCGGTCTTGGCATGCCGTGGGACAATGACGTTTCCATTACGCCGTTGCCTGATCCCGGCAAGCCGGCATACCTTGATTCGCTGGTAAAAGACGCAATGGAAAAGGGCGCAACAGTAAGAAACAAAAACGGCGGAAAAATCTTTGAGTCGATGTTCACGCCCGCGGTCCTCTATCCTGTCAGAAAGGAAATGCGTGTTTACGAAGAGGAACAGTTCGGCCCGGTTATTCCCATAGTTCCGTTTAAGAAAGCGGCGGAGCCGATCAACTACATCCTCAACTCCCCCTACGGCCAGCAGATAAGCATTTTCGGACGCGACCCGGGCGTCATGGCGGGCCTTATCGACCACATGGTGAACCAGGTGTGCCGCGTCAACATCAATTCCCAGTGCCAGCGCGGGCCGGACAGTTTTCCGTTCACGGGTCGAAAGGACTCGGCCGAAGGCACGCTCTCGGTTTCCGACGCGCTCAGGGTGTTTTCGATACGCTCCCTGGTCGCGGCGAAACTGAACCCGGCGAACAGGGAGCTGATTACAAAGATCACGCGGGAGAGGAAGTCGGAGTTTTTGTCAACGGACTTTTTGTTTTAACATTATAATTTTCTTTGTTTACTATTGTTATCCCCGACCTGATCGGGAATCCATCTGTAAATTCAGGGGTGAAAAATAGCAAAGAGTCCGCAGGTATGTGTGTATGTTTTGACCCCATCCGCCTTCTCCTGAATTAGGATAGGGAGAAAATATGAAGAGAAGAATATTGTTAATGGATGGTGATACGATTGCGGCAGTGCGAGCTTTCCATGGTGGAAGAAGACAAATATTTATCCGTTACTTTCAAACTCTATTTTTTTTCTACTCTGCGTGCGGTGAATTCATCCGATTTGTTAATTATCATTTTGTAAAACATTAATTTCTGCAGGATCGACGCATTTGCCTTGATTTAATAGAATACGGTCATAATGCCGTTTCAACTGCCGCCGTTCCCCGAAAAACATGGTTTTTGCTCTTCTTTTTTAACCCTTGCAAAAAAATCAAACGACATCTGAATTGCCTCGCCGGTAAGTTGGTGGCCGATGCCAGGGAATTCCTTTAAATCAATCTGAATGCCGTGCTCTCCGCACGCCTTGGCGAACCGACGGGCACACGCAACGCGCTCCGGCGTATCGTTCAGCCCGACGGCGATCAAAAATCTGACGGGCGCTGTTGCTTCCGGCAAGGTCACTCCGCCCGGCGCGTGCGCCGCAACCGCCCTGCACCGTTCCGGATACAGCAGAGCGAAGCGGTGGACAAATTGCGCGCCGGCCGAATGGCCGAAAAGATAAAGTCTGTTTTTGTCAATGGGCCCCTTTTTGGCAAGCGAATCGAGAATGTCATTCATGGCCTGTCCCGACCACACCGCCGGGAATTGATAGCTCCTTTGCCTTTGCCAATCCGCTTCGTTGAAGCAAAACGACGGCGAGACAATGGCAAACCCGTTTTCTTTAGCGAATTCGCGCCAATGCCCGGTGACATAGTGATGACCTTTGGCATTGAGTCCGCCAACGACGATGAGGACGGGTAATTTGGCGGGGGTGCCGGCGATTGCGGGGAAAAAATAAAAATATTCCAGGTCGCGGTTGGTGCTGTCCGAGGTAGGTACTGTCCCTCCCGGCGGCATCTCGCGGACCTCGACGATTTTGCCGGTGGATTTTTGCTTGACCGGCCACCAGGAATCGGGATAAATCATGAGAATCATTACAAAGAGAGTTCCTGCCACGAGGATCGCAGCGAGCCTGGTTTTCACCGCGGTTCTGTTGGGGTTTCGCCAGTAGCGGCTTTGTATTTTACTTTTTAATAATTGCATAAGCTGCCCTCACGATCCTTGGGCACCTTGTGGGCGAACGGCTCAGGTTTGATGGACCGGTCATAACCAGCACAATCTTGCTTTTTGGCAATATAGATGGAAGGAAGCGTAAAATGCAAGGAAAAGGGAGCAATGGGTTTTCAGCCATACAAGAAATTTAAATGGAAAGAAATAAAATTCGACGGCCAAGGCTTGATCAATGCCGCCCGGTCGCTCTTCAATCCGTGAGTCCGTTTTGTCAAAAAAAGGTTGTCAACATCGCCGGTAAATGAATTTTAATTTGTAAATTTTCAAAATCCAAAAAATCAATGTTTCCTTCCAAGTTTGACGTCATACGGCAACAATGCCGTTTTAAACAAGCCGGGTTTGCAAAAAAACATTATTTTTACGGCCATATTACGGCAATAATTATTTTGAATACCTTGAAAATCGACCCTTTCTATATAGTATATCGGTTTAAGGGAATATGGGTGGAGTGACGGCTCATACGGTTGAGAGAGAACACGCTGCATCGGGGCGCAGTTCCCGGGCCCGTTTGGCGATTCTCAAGGCGCTTGAAGAGCTCGGCGAATCGGCCGGCGCGTCAAAAATTTCGAGCATGCTCCAGGGGACGGGGATCGACCTCCAGGAACGCACCATCCGTTTCCATTTGAGAAAAATGGACCGCGACGGGCTCACCCGGTTCGTGGCGAAGCGCGCGGGCCGGCTGATCACCGAAAACGGCAGGCGTGAACTGGCCTGCCAGACCGTCATGACCAAGGTCGGGTTCGTGACCTCGAAGATGGACGAATTCGGCTTCCGCATGTCATTTCATCCCGATGCTGCAAGCGGGACCGTTCCCGCAAACACCGCCTTTATCAATGAAATTGATTTACCCCGCGCCCTTCATCTTATGCAGCCGGTATTCACCTCAGGTCTGAGCATGGGCGACCGTATCGCGCTCAGGACCGATGATCCTGCGGTGCCTCGCGGGAAAACCGGAATCATGACGATTTGCAGCGTCATCATAAACGGGGTTTTTCTCAAGGCCGGCATCCCGGTGGTCTCACGGTTCGGCGGCCTGGTCGAAATGGAACACGGCGCGCCGAAGCGTTTTCTGGAGATCATCGAATACCGGGGCACCTCGGTGGATCCGCACAAGCTTTTTATCAAGGCGAACTTCACGACCGTGAACCGCTGCGCCGAGACGGGCCGCGGCGTCATCTGCGTCAGTTTCCGCGAGTTCCCGTCGGCCGCGATCGACACGGCAAAGAAGCTCGTTGCGAAGTTGCAGGATGTCAACTGCCACGGCGTGCTTGCCGTGGGCGCGCCGAACCGGCCCCTTCTTGACGTTCCGGTGGGTGACGGGCGGACCGGCATGATCACCATCGACGGGCTCAACCCGATCGCGGCGTTGCACGAGGCGGGCGTTCCGGTCGAGTTGAGCCCGCTGTCCGGTCTTGAGGAGATATCAAGTTTTGCTGCATTCAAGGACGTTGCGGCCATGGAACGGCGCAGCGCCTCCATGGAGTGACGCATGACTGCCGCGAATGAAAAATCATTGACGGATAAGAAGCCTTCCTGCATCATCATTTTTCTCTGCAAAAACTGCGTTCCGGCCGGGGGCAAGCTGCCGGTCCAGTGGAATGAGGAAGGTGTTCATGTGCGTATCAGGGAGATTCCCTGCAGCGGAAAAGTCGACGCGCAATACATGATGCACGCGCTTGAGGGCGATGTCGGCGGGATCTTCGTGATCACCTGTCCCGTGGGCGAATGCACGCTTTCGCAGGGCAACTACCGGGCCGAGATGCGCGTGAAAACCGTGCAGCGGCTTCTTGCCGAGGCCGGGCTCGATCCGAAACGGGCCGGCATCGCGCACTGCAAGGCCGGCGTGACGATTGAAGGACTGAAAGGAATCATCGGCGACGCGGTCCGCACCATTGCGGGAACCGCCGTTGCGGCGCAATCATAAGAAAGTTGAAATTATGCAACAAGACAAGACCAACCTGCAGAAACGGATCGAATCGGGAAAAACGCTCGTGACCGCCGAGATCGCGCCTCCGCGCTCGACCGACGGGCAGGCAGTGCGCGCCGTTGCGAAACGTTTTTCCGGAAAGGTCCATGCAATAGGCGTGAGCGACAACAAGGACTCCATCACCATGTCGGCAGTGGCGGCCGCCTCGATTTTGGCAGCGGAAAACGTGGAGCCCATTCTCCACATGGCCACGCGCGACCGCAACCGTGCCGCGCTCGTTTCCGATTTCCTCGGCGCGTGCGCGCTCGGCGTGCGCAACGTGCTCTGCACCAGCGGCACGCACCAGACCCTGCTGCCGTTCCGGGCGGCCAAGAACGTATTTGACATCGATGCCACCGTGCTGATCCAAACGCTGCACGATCTTAAAAAAAACGCAAAAATCGTGGGCGAGAAAAATATCGACGGCGATGTATCGTATTGCCTTGGGGCCGTTGTTTCTCCGTATGCGGATCCGATGGATTTGCAGCTTCCGCGCCTGGCCCAGAAGATATTCGTGGGCGCGCAGTTCGTGGTCACCCATCCGGTGTTCGACCTGGAACGGTTCAATGCCTGGTGGAAAGAGGTGACGAACCGGGGGCTGCACGAAAAGGCGGCTTTTATCGCGGGAATAAAAATTTTCACCGACGCTGCAGCGGCAAAGGCGTTTTCGGAAAAGCGCCCCCTGCCCATGGTGCCGGACGCAATGCTCGCACGGCTTGGCTTAAAATCAGGCGCAAGCAGGGGGGAAGGGATCAAAATCGCGCTCGAAACCATTGAAAAACTTTCTTCGATAAACGGCCTGCGCGGTTTTCAGGTCGAAGTTGACGGCGACGCCGACGCGGCGATAGAAGTGCTCGACACCCTGAAATCGAAACTCGGATAATTGTAAATGTCCGCGAAATACCACGTCCATACGCATCTGACGCCGCCGCGCATCAGGCCCGAGGGCAAACTCGGCATTGTTGACTGGCGGGAAGACTGCTCGAGTTGCAAGAACTGCGTGAAAAAAGGCTGCGTGTACAACCTGTACCGCGAGGAATACGACGCCCTGCACCAGGAGCTGGGCTATCTGGACTACATTTACCAATGCAAAGGCTGCCTCACCTGCGTGCAGAACTGCACCAAGAACATCCTCACGCGCGTGGTGAACCCCGAATACGAGCGGCTCGGCGACGGCTACTATACCCCCGACATCGTGCTTACCACCTGGTACCAGGCCGAGACCGGCGCGGTGCCCGTGTCGGGCTGCGGCTACGGCGGCCCGTTTTCGGGCCAGGGGTTCGATTCCATGTGGACCGACATGTCGGAGATCGTGCGGCCCACGCGCGACGGCATTCACGGACGCGAATACATCAACACCGGCGTGGATATCGGCCGCAAGCGGCCGCGTCTTTCCTTCGACGGCATGAACCTTGTCGGCGAGGCGCCGCCGCTCATCCAGAGCCCGCTGCCGCTCATGTTCGGCGATATTCCGGCGCGGTGGCGCCATGATGCAGTCATTGAGTCGATTCTTTCCGCGGCGGGAGACCTCGGGCTCCTTGCCGTGCTTCCCCTCGATCTGGCCGAGAAACATGCCGGCAGGATGAACAACATCGTGCCGCTGATTGACAAACAGGAACCTTCCGCGGCAGGCGCGGCCATGGTGATCGTCCCGGACTCCGAAAAGGTTTCCGATCTCATCACGGCCCTTAAAAAGGAAAATCCCAAGCGGATCATTGCGGTGAGAATGAATGCCGGACCGGACACCGCGGCGCGCGTGCTGGACCTTGCCCGCCGGGGCGTGGAAGCGGTGAACCTCGTGTTCGACAAGCACGGCAGGGAAACAGGCGCGGCCAAGCCCCGTCATGTGCGCGACGCCGTGCGCGAGACGCACAAGGCGCTTGTCAAGGAAGCGATCCGCGACGAGATCACGCTCATCGCCTCGGGCGGCATCGCGCTTCCCGAGCACATGGCAAAGGCGATCATCTGCGGCGCCGACCTTGTGACGGTCGATATCCCGCTCATTCTCGCCATGGACTGCAGGCTGTGCGGCGAATGCGAAAGGGGCGAGCCGTGCCAGGTTGACCTGGCTGGCATCGACGTGAAATACGGCGCGGGCAGGCTCAAGAACCTCATGGGCTCGTGGCACAGCCAGCTGCTCGAGATGCTGGGCGCCATGGGGATACGCGAGGCGAGGCGCCTGCGCGGCGAGACTGGCCGCTGTATGTTCTTCGAGGATTTGGAGGCGGCGGCGTTCGGAAGAATCTTTGGTAAAAGGAAGGATGCCTGTTGATTCGGTTGGGTTTGAAAATTAGACGCACCGCAAAGGCGCAAAGTACGCAAAGAAGAAAATGACCGATGAGAAAAAAATGAAATATAATTCTGTTTTACTTTGCGATCTTTGTGTCTTTGCGGTGAATTTTTCATATCAAAAATAGAAATTAACCAGTAGCTTTTTATGGCCGTCGCAACCGAAAAAATCAATCGTCCCCAGAGCGCCGAGGAGTTCTCCTCCAAGCCGGAATTCGCCGACATCCCGCGCCAGGTGCGCATCGCGCCGCCGCGGTACCGCAACGAGATGGGGAAATACAGCATCCACCGCGCGTCAACCTGCGTCAACTGCGGGAAATGCGTCGAGATCTGCCAGTACGGCGTGCACCAGCGGCCCGAGGGCTACCGCCAGGTGATCCGGCCGCTCGATTACCGGTGCATCGGCCCGGACTGCGAAAAGGCCGGACGGTTCTGCATCACCAATTGCCCCAAGGGCGCGCTCTCACTCGACGAAAACCCGGTGTTCAAGACGCTCGGCGATTACCGCTGGACACCCGATCTCCTGGCGAGCAACTGGCACATGGCCGAGACCGGGAAACAGCCGCCTTCGCATCTGGAAAGCCAGATAGGGAATTCGGGCGGCGGGTTCGACCGGCTGCGGTTCGTGTTCCCGGAAAAACCGCCCAAGGACCTGCGGCGCGAGGACATTTCGACAAAGCTTCTTCTTAACAAAAGGAAGAACGATCCGCGGCCGAAGATCACCATCGACGTTCCGTGGTACGGCGGCGGCATGTCGTTCGGCTCCACCAATATCCGCGCGCAGCTCGGAAAGGTGCGCGCCGCAAAGGCGTGGAACACCTTCAGCTGCACGGGCGAGGGCGGCTACCCGGAGCGTTTTATTCCCTATAAAGATTACATGATCACCCAGGTCGCAACCGGGCTTTTCGGCGTGCGCGAGGAGACCATCCAGCGCGCGCGCATCGTGGAATTCAAGTACGCGCAGGGCGCCAAACCCGGCCTGGGCGGGCACCTTCTTGGCGACAAGAACACGCCGGCCGTGGCCGCCATGCGCGAGGCCGTGGTGGGCACGAGCCTGTTCTCGCCGTTCCCGTTCCACAGCGTGTATTCCATCGAGGACCACAAGAAGCACCTCGACTGGATCGCGCATGTCAACCGCACCGCGCTGCTCTCGGCAAAGGTGTCCACGCCCAACGACGTGGAGATGGTGGCCGTGGGCTCGTACTGCGCGGGCGCGCACATCGTGCACATGGACGGCAGCTACGGCGGCACCGGCGCCGCGCCGAACATCGCCAAGAAGAACATCGCCATGCCCATCGAATACGCGATAAGCAACGTGCACCAGTTTCTGACGGCCGAGGGCGTGCGCGACGAGGTCACGCTCATCGTGTCGGGCGGCATCCGCAATCCATGGGACATCGCCAAGGCCATCGCCATGGGCGCCGACGGCATCGTGATCGGCACCGCAGAGCTTGTCGCGCTCGGCTGCATCCGCTGCGGCTGCTGCGAGAGCGGACGCGGGTGTGCGCGCGGCATCTGCACCACCGACGCCGAGCTGCACCAGCTTTTCACGGTTGACTGGGCAACCCAGCGCCTCGTCAACATGCACCATGCATTCCGGGAATGCCTTGTTGATATTTTATACCGGCTTGGCCTTGATTCGGTGACTGCTTTACGGGGAAGAACGGATTTACTTATGCATTTGGATTATGAAAGCGACCGAGGGAAGAGATGACATCCGACCGCGCAATCGCCCTCATTCGAAGCCGGGACGGACTCCGTCCCCCAGGCGAATGGCTCGGTAAGCCGCAGGAAGCCGAAGGCGGCTGCGGGGTCACCGGATTCGCCTGCACCGTGCCGGTGCGCGGAAAGCACATCTACGAGCCGAGCATCCAGATGCGCAACAGGGGCAACGGCAAGGGCGGCGGCATAGCGGCGTGCGGCTTGGTGCCCGAGGACTTCGGCGTTTCCCGCAGCGTGCTTGAGCAGGACTACTGCCTGCAGGTCGCGCTCCTCGACCCCGGCGCACGGGGAGAGGTTGAAAAGGAATTCATCGAGCCGTTCTTCACCATCGACCAGGGCGGCATAATCCCCACCGTCAAGGACTTCCGCGACGTGCAGCTGCTCGAGGTGAAGCCCCCCGACGTGGCGCGGTACTTCGTGAGGCCCAAGCAGGACGTCCTCGCCGCGTTTGCAAAAGAGAAGGACCTGTTGAATCTTGACAGGCGCGAAATCGAGGACGAGTTCGTGTTCCAGAACTCCTTCAGGCTCAACGCGAAATTCTACGCCTCGCTCGGCGAGAAGCGCGCGTTCGTGCTGTCGCACGCCCGCAACCTCATCATCCTCAAGGTGGTGGGATACGCCGAGGCCGTGGTGCAGTACTACTGCATGGAGAACTCGCGGGCGCACGTGTGGATCGCGCACCAGCGCTATCCCACGCGCGGCCGCGTGTGGCACCCGGGCGGCTGCCACCCCTTCATCGGCATGAACGAGGCGCTCGTGCACAACGGCGACTTCGCCAACTACGTATCGGTGTGCGAATACCTGGCGCAGCGCAACCTTTTCCCGCAGTTCCTCACCGACACCGAGGCGTCGATCATGCTGTTCGACCTCATGAACCGCGCCTACAAATACCCGGTGGAATACATCATCGAATCGCTGGCGCCCACCACGGAGCTCGACTTTGACCGGCTGCCCGCCGAAAAGCAGCGCATCTACCGCGAGATCCAGGCGGCGCAGATCCATTCGTCGCCCGACGGCCCGTGGTTTTTCATCATCGCGCGCAACCTTGACAAAGCGGGATTCCAGCTCCTCGGCATCACCGACACCGCCATGCTGCGGCCGCAGGTGTTCGCGCTGCAGGAGGGCGAGGTGTCCATCGGCCTCATCTGCTCCGAGAAGCAGGCCATCGACGCCACGCTGGCGAGCCTGTCGCGCGAGGACGCGCGGTTCTCGCCGATCGCAGACATGTACTGGAACGCACGCGGCGGCAGCGCCAACGACGGCGGCGCGTTCCTCATTAATGTTGCGCCCGACGGCGCCGGAAGCGGCGCGCCGCATTACAAGCTGCAGGTGACCAACAAGTTCGGCCAGCCCGTGAACACACGGCCGGGCCAGAAACATTGCGATTTTTCAACGCCGGTCTCGGTGCCTTCCGATACAACGCAGGACAAGAGAGCGATCGAAGAGGCGCTTGACAAAAACGACCCGCGGCCGATCTATGAGCATCTGAGGAAAAACATCCATGCCGTGGATTACAACCGGCTCCGCTGGTGCGTGAGCGAGATCGCGTCACAAACCGCGATAAAAGCGCCGATGCTTGCCATCGAGGCGCTCACGCTGTGTATCGACCGGAGGTATCCCACGGGCGCCAAGAAACGCAGCTCCGTGATCGCGGCGCTGCGCCAGGGGCTCGACGCGATATTCTCCGCGCAGCCGCTGTTCACGCAGGAGGGCGAGGCCGTGTGCCGGCGCATCAATCTTGACACAAGAGCGGCGCTGCGCTCACCGACGGGCCCGGAAAAAACACTGCTCATTGACGCGCGCGGGTTCGCGGCCGAGGGCGCCGGCTGCGACGCGTCCCTTGCCGTTGACGCATACAAGCTCGGCTGGCGCCGCATCGTGCATTACAACTCGCGCGGCACGCGCTTCCACGCCGCTGGGTTCGGCCCGGCCACCGACGGCCTGCGCGTCGACTGTTACGACAATCCCGGAGATTACCTCGCCTCGGGCGTGGACGGCCTCGAGGCGTACGTGCACGGAAACGCGCAGGACCAGTTGTGCCAGATCGCCAAGCGCGGAAAGGTGGTGATCTACGGCGACGTGGGCCAGACGTTTCTCTACGGCGCAAAGGGCGGCGACATCTTCGTGATGGGCAACGCGGCCGGAAGGCCCATGATCAACGCGGTGGGAAAACCAAAAGTGGTGATCAACGGGACCGCGCTGGACTTTCTCGCCGAATCGTTCATGGCCGGCGACGCGCTCAACGGCGGAGGGTTCGCGGTTGTAAACGGCCTCAAGGTGGAGGACAACGGCGACATCGTCCCGCTCGACCTGCCGTATCCGGGCAGCAACCTGCTGTCGCTGGCGTCGGGCGGCGCGATTTACGTGCGCGACCCGAAGCGCACGCTCGTGGCGGAGCAGCTCAACGGCGGCATGTACGGCCGGTTCACGGAGGCCGACTGGAAGCTCATCCTGCCGTACCTTGAGGAGAACGAGCGGCTGTTCGATATCCGTGTCGGACGCGACCTGCTTACGGTTGACGGCGTACTGAAAAAGCCGTCGCAGGTGTACCGCAAGGTGATGCCGAAGGGCAAGTCGGCGGAAGAAGAGACGGAAGAAGTCGGGGAATAAAATTCACCGCAAAGGCGCAAAGTGCGCAAAGATGAATGTGGATTTTTACTAAGGAAAAAGGCATTAACCTTTGAGAAAATTTAAAAGGCAACCTTTTAAAATTAAAAAAGTGCTTTGCGATCTTTGCGTCTTTGCGGTGCATGTTTTTTTAAGAATTAATATGGAAGTAAAGAATGACCGTTGATACCATAAAAGAAACACAACCCGCGGCACAGGTCAAGAAGGCCCCGGTCGGCGCCGTGCTTGTGTGCGGCGGCGGGATCGCGGGCATACAGGCGTCGCTCGACCTCGCGTCATCCGGGTTCTACGTGTACCTCGTGGAGGAGAGCCCCACCATCGGCGGCAACATGGCGCGGCTCGACAAAACGTTCCCCACGGGCGACTGCGCCACGTGCATCATCTCTCCCAAGGTGGTGGCGTGCATGCGCGACCTGAACATCGAAGTGATCACCATGGCGCAGGTGAAGAATCTTTCCGGCGAAGCCGGCAACTTCACCGCGACGCTGTCGGTGCGGCCGCGCTACGTCAACGAGGACAAGTGCACCGGCTGCGGCGACTGCGTGGAGCGCTGCCCGGTGCGCAACGTACCGCAGGAGGTGTCGGCCGTGGTCGTGGAGGAGGCGCTTGACAAGAAAGACCAGGACCTGCTCGACGGCCTCGTGGAAAAGCACAAGGGCGACCCGGGCGCGCTTATGCCGGTGTTGGAGGCGATCAACAGGATCCGCGGCTACCTGCCGCGGCCGCTGCTCGAACATGCCGCGGCGCGGCTCGAAATTCCGATCGCGCAGGTGCTCACGGTGGCGAGTTTTTACGACAAGATGGGGTTTGATGCGCCGGGAAGGCACGTGATACAGGTGTGCAACGGTACGAGCTGCCATTCTCGGCATTCACAGAAGCTGCTCGCGGCGCTGGAGAAAAGACTCGGCGTTTCCGAAGGCGGCACCGATAAACAAGGCCGGTTTACCTTAAAGACCGTGCGCTGTCTCGGGCTGTGCGCGCTGTCGCCGTCCATGCGCGTCGACGACGTGAGCTTCGGCAGGGTTGACATAAGCGATCTTGATAAAATATTGGGACAATTCAAATGAGCGATACGGTAAAGACATCGGCCGACCTCGACCGCCTTGCAAAGGCGGGGAGCGCCACGCTGTATCCCGGGGGGCTTAAGATCCTCGTGGGGTCCGCAACGTGCGGCCTTGCCATGGGCGCGCAAAAGGTGGAAGACGCGGCGGTCGCGACCGTGAAGAAATTCAAGGCCGACGCGGTTGTCAAGAAAACCGGTTGCATCGGGTTCTGCAGCCGCGAACCCCTGCTCGACATGGTGCTGCCCAACGGTCCGCGCATCAGCTTCGGCAACATGACGCCGGAAAAGACCCGCGAGGTGCTTTCGGCGTACTTTACAAACGGTGCCGTCAGCCCGGAGGCGGCGCTCGGCAGGTTTACCGGTGAGGATCATGTGCTCACCGGCGAGTCGCATGCTTACGGAACAATTCCGGCGGCGCAGACCATACCCGAATGGTCGCAGCTCGATTTCATGCGCGGACAGAAGAGAATCATCATGCGCAGCTGCGGATCCATCGATCCGATGTCCATCGAAGAGGCAATAGCGCGCGGGGCGTACCGGGGTGCGCTTAAGGCGCTCACCACGATGAAACCCGAACAGGTGATCGAGGAAATTCTAGCGTCCGGCCTTCGCGGCCGCGGCGGCGCGTATTTCCCCACCGGACAAAAATGGAAGTTCGCGCGCAACGCAAAGGGCGACGTGAAATACATAGTGTGCAATGCGGACGAGGGCGCTCCCGGTTCGTCAATGGACCGCACCGTGATCGAGGGCGACCCGCACGCCGTCATCGAGGGAATGATCGTGGGCTCGTACGCCATCGGCGCGCGCCAGGGTTTCGTGTACGTGCGCAGCGAATACCCGCTTGCCATAGCGATACTCGAACACGCCATTGACGAGGCGGAAAAGCTCGGCCTGCTCGGCAAAAACATTTTCGGCAGCGGATGGTCTTTCTCGCTTTCGGTGCGCCGCGGCGCCGGCGCGTACGTGTGCGGCGAGGAGACCGGCCTCATCGAATCCATCGAAGGGCATGCGGGCGAGCCGCGCGCAAGGCCGCCGTTCCCGGTGACCGCAGGGCTGTGGGGAAAACCCACGGTGGTGAACAACGTCAAGACCTGGGCGAGCGTGGCGCCGATCCTCACCCGCGGCGCGCAGTGGTATGCGTCAATGGGCACCAAGAACACCACGGGCACCACGATTTATTCGCTCGAGGGGTCGGTGAACAACGCCGGGCTCGTGGAAGTGCCGTTCGGCATCACGCTGCGCGAAATGATTTACGGAATGGGGGGCGGCGTGCGGGACGGCAAGGCGTGCAAGGCCGTGCAGATCGGCGGGCCTTCGGTCGGGTGCATCCCGCCGTCGATGCTCGACCTGGCGATCGACTCGGTTGACATTCCGGGAAAATCGGCCAACATGGGCACGGGCGGCATCATCGTGATGGACCAGGACAGCTGCGTGGTCGACATGACGCGCTTTCTGCTCGGGTTTTTCGTGGATGAGTCGTGCGGCAGGTGCACGCCGTGCCGCGAGGGCACCAAACAGATGTATGGCATGCTCGACGACATTGCCAGTGGCAGGGCAAACGCGGACACTATTGCAAGCCTCGAGCGGTTGAGCAGGGCCATGAACGCCACCGCGGTGTGCGGGCTCGGCAACACGGCCTCCGGGCCGGTGGCAAACGCGCTGACGCATTTCAGGGACGAGATCGACATGCACATCGCGGGAAGAAAATGCCCTGCTGGCGTGTGTTCGATGAAAGTAAAAAAAGATTGCCACAGAGGCACAGAGAACGCTGAGAAAACGGAGTTGGAAGTTGGAGGTTGAAAGTAACGATTCAAATAAGACACGTCCAACTTTCAACTTCAAACTCTAAACTATTTATCTTTTCTGCGTCCTCCGCGTCTCTGCGGTGAAGGTCTTGAGAAACGGCTGAGAGTGTTATTGTAGGCTTGGAAAAAGAGAAAAATGGAAAAAGCGGCACCAGATAAAATCACGGTAACCATCGACGGGCGGACGTCCGACTTCGCGCCGGGCACCACCGTTCTCAACGCGGCGCGGCAGATGGGAATCGCGATCCCCACGCTGTGCAACTACCGCGGCATGGAACCGATCGGCGCTTGCCGCGTGTGCATCGTCGAGCTCGAGACACCGCGCGGCCCCAAAATCGTCTCGTCGTGCAATTACCCGGTGGAAAGCGGCATGAAGGTAAAGACCGACACGCCGTTTGTGCTTGACAACAGGAAGGTGGTCCTCGAGCTGCTCCTTGCCCAGGCGCCGGAATCAAAAAAGATAGCGGAATTCGCCGCGGGCCTGGGGGTGGCCTCAACGCCGTTTGCGAAAAAGGATGGCGGCGACTGCATTCTGTGCGGCCTGTGCGTGAAAGTCTGCGCCGACCTCATGGGCCGCGGCGCAATAGGCATTTACGGCCGCGGCGCGGGCCGCGAGGTGAAGCCAGCGTTCGACGAGAAGAGCGAGCAGTGCCAGGTATGCGGTGCCTGCGATTTTGTGTGTCCGGCAGGAACGTCCGATCACACCGAGGTCGCCGCACGGCGCACCAAAAAACACGCCACGGCGTTCAACCAGTTTTTGGAGGCGCGTCCCAACATCGACTTCGCGCACCCGCAGGCGGTGCCGCGCGTGCCTTCGATAGACCCCAAGACCTGCGTCAAGTTGACAACAGGAGAATGCGGCCTGTGCTCGGAGGTGTGCGGCGCGGGCGCCATAGAGTACGAGCAGAAGGAGGCAACGCGCGAGATCGACGTGGGCGCGGTGCTGCTGACGCCCGGCTTCTCCGCGTTCGACCCGCTGCGCCGCATCGAATACGGCTCCGGGTACGATTCAAACGTCATCGCCAACACGCAATTCGAGCGCATCCTTTCCGCGGCCGGCCCCACCAAGGGCCATGTGCGGCGGCCGTCCGACGACACGACGCCCAGGCGCATCGCGTTCATACAGTGCGTGGGCTCGCGCGACAACAAGGTATGCAATGATTTCTGCTCCGCCGTGTGCTGCATGGCCGCCACCAAAGAGGCGATATTGACAAAAACGCATGAGCCCGACGCTCTGGTAACGGTGTACTACATGGACATGCGCGCCTACGGAAAGGATTTTGACCGGTATCTTGACCGCGCAAAGGAAATGGGCGTTTCGTATGTACGCTGCCGTCCGTCCTCCGTTGAGGAAGTAAATGAAACGAAAAACCTTAAAATCACCTATGTCAACGATGACAACCGCATCGTGACCAGCGAGCACGACCTCGTGGTGCTGTCGCTCGGCCTCGAGCCCAGCGCGAGCATCAGGGAACAGGCAGAGCGCTTCAACGTGATGCTGAACCAGTGGGGCTTTGCAAACACGACCGAGCTTTCTCCTTTGGAAACTTCACGTCCCGGCGTTTTCGTCGGCGGCGTGTTCTCCGAGCCCAAAGACATTCCCGATACCGTGATGCAAGCGTCCGCCGTGGCGGCAAAGGCGATGGCGCTGCTTGCCCCGGCCCGCGGCACTGCCGTAAAGACCAAGATCTATCCGCCGGAGCGCGACATCACGGACGAGCCGCCGCGCGTGGGCGTGTTCATCTGCCACTGCGGCAGCAACATCGCGTCCGTGGTCGACGTCGAGGCCGTGGTGCAGTCGGCACGGAAGCTGCCCTACGTGGTGCTTGCGGAACGCAACACCTACACCTGCGCCGACGACACGCAGGACCAGATCAAGGAAAAGATCATCAAGCACCGGCTCAACCGCGTGATCGTGGCGTCGTGCACGCCGCGTACGCACGAGGCGATTTTCCGCGACACGCTCCGCGACGCGGGCCTCAACCCGTACCTGCTCGAAATGGCAAACATCCGTGACCAGTGCTCGTGGGTGCACTCTGCCGAGCCGGACAAGGCAACGGCAAAAGCAAAAGACCTCGTGCGCATGACCGTGGGCCGCACCGTGGGCCTTGCCCCGCTTACGGAATCCACCGTGCCCGTGAAGGGCGCGGCGCTCGTGATCGGCGGCGGGCTGGCCGGCCTCACTGCGGCGCTGGCCATCGCGGACCAGGGATTTCCGGTGCATCTTGTCGAAAAGGAAAACACGCTCGGCGGCATGGCGGCCCGCGTGTACCAAACGCTCGACGGCGGCAGCGTGGAGGCGCACCTGTCGCAGGCCATCGGCCGCGTCACGTCGCACCCGAAAATCATTGTGCACCTCAAGTCGAAAGTGAAAAAGGTTGACGGTCACGTGGGCGACTTTACATCTGAGATTGTGGCCCCGGAAACAACCGTAAAGGTCGAACACGGCGTGGTGATTGTCGCCACCGGCGCCGCCGAGGGAAAGCCACAGTCGTACGGATATGGAAAAAACCCGAAAGTGGTCACCCAGCTCGAGTTGTCGGAAAAACTCGGCCGCAACGAGCTTTCCATACCGGAAAAAGCCTCCATCGTGATGATACAATGCGTTGACCAGCGCAACAAGGAACGTCCGTACTGCAGCAGGGTGTGCTGCACCTCGGCGATCAAGAATGCTTTACTGTTGCGCAAACGGTATCCCAAGGCCGCGATCGTGGTGCTGTACCGCGAGATGCGCACCTACGGGTTCCGCGAGGCGGCGTATAAAGAGGCGCGCGAGAAAGGCATTCTCTTTGTGCGCTACGACGAAAACAAGCCGCCAATGGTAACGGAAAACGAGCCGCTCTTGGTGAAGACCTTCGACGCGGTGCTCGGCCGCCAGTTGCAGATGAAACCGGACCTGCTCGTTCTTGCGGCGCCCATCGTTGCCGCGGAAGACCGGCAGGAGATTTCGGAGCTGTTGCGCGTGCCGCTCAACGCGGACGGGTTCTTCCTTGAGGCGCATGTCAAGCTGCGCCCTGTCGATTTCGCGAGCGAGGGATTGTTTTTGTGCGGCACGGCGCACGCGCCGAAGTTCATCGGCGAGACCATTTCGCAGGCAAACGCGGTGGCGGGCCGCGCGGCCACCATTCTCTCACGTAAAGTAATGCCTGTGGGTGCGCAGACCGCCTGGGTGGATCCCGACAAGTGCATCGCGTGCATGACCTGCGTGCACGTGTGCCCGTACCTGGCCCCGCGCATCGGCAAGGACAACAAGGCTGAGGTGGACGCGGCCGTTTGCATGGGCTGCGGCAGCTGCACTTCGGCGTGCCCGGCAAAGGCGGTCTCGCTGCACCATTACCTTGACGCGCAGATCCTCGGCGCGATCAACAGCCTGCTCGCCGGTACGTTTGAAGAAAAGGCGGCGGAGAAAGATTATCTGGAACAGGTGGGCGTGGCCCAACCGCGATGGAAAAAGTAAAACATTACCGCAAAGGCGCAAAGATCGCAAAGAAAATTATTGGAAGATAGATGGATACTAGAAAAATAAACATGTTATGCAAGGTCGCCATTCCTAAGGGTAAATATCACTTTGCGGCCATTGCGTCTTTGCGGTGAATTTTTAAATGGGATCAAGGGATATGAACCATCAACCCGTCATCCTTGCCTTCTGCTGCCATTACTGCGCCTATGCGGCCGCGGACATGGCGGGCTCGATGCGGCTGCAGTATCCGGCCAACGTGCGGGTGCTGCGGTTTCCCTGCACGGGAAAGATCGAGGAGAACTACCTGCTCGCCGCGTTCGAAAAGGGCGTTGACGGCGTGTTGGTCGCGGGATGCCTCGAGGGCGGGTGCCACTTTTTAGAGGGCAACCTGCGCGCGAAGAAAAGAGTCGCGCGCGTCAAGGAGATACTTGCCGAGGCCGGCATCGAGCCGCAGCGGCTCGAGATGTTCAACCTGTCGTCGGCCGAGGGACCGCGGTTCGCCGAGATCGCTAAAGAAATGTACAACCGCGTGGCGCCGCTCGGACCGAGCCCGCTGCGCAAAAGCAGGGAAGCCGTGGAACAGGGCATTTCGGACATGGCGCTTGAGGCCGAATTGGCCATTGAAGGAGGGAAAAAATGATCGTTGCAGACCGCAAGAAGATCCCCGAGATCCGCGATATGGTTAAAAACCACGACCGCGTGCTTGTTGTCGGATGCGGAACGTGCGTCACGGTGTGTTTGGCGGGCGGCGAGCGCGAGACCGGCATCATCGGCTCCGCGCTGCGCATGGCGCTTAAACTTTCCGGACGCGAAAAAACCCTGGTGCACGAGGTGACCATCGAGCGCCAGTGCGAGGACGCGTTCATCGACGTGCTCGCGCAGCGCGTGAACGAATACGACGCGATCCTTTCGCTCGGGTGCGGCGCGGGCGTGCAGGCGCTTGCCGAGCGCTTTCCCGGCAAGGCCGTATATCCTGGACTCAACACGCAGTTCATGGGAATTCTCGAATCGCAAGGCGTGTGGGCCGAAAAATGCGCGGGCTGCGGCAACTGCCGGCTCGGATCGTATTTCGGCATCTGCCCCATCACGCGGTGCTCCAAGCGCCAGATGAGCGGCCCGTGCGGAGGGTCGCGCAACGGCAAATGCGAAGTGAGCGAAAACACCGATTGCGCGTGGCAGCTGATTTACGACCGGGCGAAATCGCTCGGTAAAACCGATATGCTCGCCTCGATCATTGGGCCGCAGGACTGGTCGACGTCCAACGACGGCGGCGTACGTGTGGTGGTGCGCGAGGACCAGTGCATCGCTGGCATGGGGCCAAAGGCATGAAAAATCACCGCAAAGGCGCAAAGATCGCAAAGGAAAGATGATTCGCAAACAAAAAAATTGATTTCTTATTAATTCTATTTATCTTTGCGGCCTTTGCGTCTTTGCGGTGAAATCTGTTATAAAACAAAGGAATAATCGAGAGGTACCGATGAGTAAAACGAACGAGGATACTATTATCGTCGAAGACCTTGACCCGACCTTCCGCGAGGAAGTGGCACTTTTGCCGGGCGGTGCGAACATCACCAGGTGCTTCGCCTGCGGCACGTGCGCGGCGGGGTGCCCGGTCACCAACATCGACGACGGGTACAACTGCCGCACTATTATCCGTAAAGTGCTGTTCGGCATGCGCGAGGAGGTGCTGCGCTCGCCCGAGCTCTGGCTGTGCATGATGTGCTACCGGTGCTACGCGCGGTGCCCGCAGCAGGTGAATTTCACCGACATCATGCGCGCGCTGCGCCACCTTGCGGTGCGCGACGGGTATGCGCCGGCCGAAATGCTTGCCAAAGAGGAAGAATTCGATAAAAAGGCTCAGGCCCTGCGGCGCGACCTGGTGAAGGGTGCGGCGGCGGGGAAGAAGACGGTTGCGAAGAAACATGCCAAGAAAAAATGACAACGCATAAAAAAGCGATGGTGGTCGGCGGCGGCGTGGCAGGCATTCAGGCCGCGCTCGACCTTGCCGACATGGGCGTGGAGACGTTCCTGGTGGAGAGCGGGCCGTCCATCGGCGGACGCATGGCCCAGCTTGACAAAACGTTCCCCACCAACGACTGCGCCATGTGCATCCTGTCGCCAAAGCTCGTGCAGGCGGGAGGCCATCCGTACCTCCGCATCATCACCAACGCGGAGGTGACCGGCATTGCGGGACAGGCGCCCGACCTTCAGGTCACGGTGCTCAAGCACCCGCGGTATGTTGACGAAAGCAAATGCACCGGGTGCGGTATTTGCACATCGAAATGCCCCGCCAAGATGCCGGATCCGTACAATAAGGGATTGTCTCAAACCAAGGCGATCCGCATCCCGTTTCCGCAGGCGGTGCCGGCGATCGCGGTGATCGACCCCTCAAAATGCCTGTATCTTAACAAAGGAACATGCAGGCTGTGCGAAAAGTCGTGCGGCACCAATGCAATCAATTTCAAGCAGAAAGAAGAGGTGCTCACGCTCGAGGTAGGCTCCGTTGTGCTCGCCTGCGGCACCGCCGAATTCGATGCGCGGCTCAAGGGCGAATACGGGTACGGCATTTTCCCCAACGTAGTCACGAGCATCGAATACGAGCGGCTCCTGAGCGCATCCGGCCCCACCTCCGGCCATATTGTGCGGCCTTCCGACAAAAAGGAACCCAAGAAAATCGCCATTCTCCAATGCGTCGGGTCGCGCGACCTTTCCGCGGCGGGCGAACACTGCTCGGCCATCTGCTGCATGCAGGCGGCCAAGGACGCGATCATCACCCAGGAACATTTACCGAACGCGAAAAGCACCATTTTCTACATGGACATCCGCGCCTACGGCAAGGGGTTCGACCGTTTCATCGACAAGGCAAGGGACCGGCACGATACGTCATTTGTCAATGGCCGCATTTCGTCGGTGGAGAGCGACCCGGTCACCAACGACCTGAAAATCGGCTATATCACCCAGGACGGCACGGTGAAGAGCGCGACGTTCGACCTGCTCGTGCTGTCGGTGGGCATACGGCCGTCGCCGCTTTCGATGGCTACCGCCCGCCGCCTCGACGTGACGCTTGACGGATCGGGATTCGTGGCCACCGGCGACATGACGCCCGTGTCCACGGTAAAGCAGGGCGTTTTCGTGTGCGGCAGCATGAGCGGCCCCAAGGACATCCCGGAATCGGTTATGGAGGCCAGCGGCGCCGCGAGCGCGGCGGCGACGGTGCTCGGCTGCCTGCCGGTGAAAAAGATAAAGGTTGAGATGCCGGCCCAGAAGGACCTTCGCGGCGAGCCGCCGCGGATCGGCGTGTACGTCTGTCGCTGCGGCATCAACATCGCCTCGGTGGTGGACGTTCCCGCTGTGGTGAAATACGCCGCAACATTGCCGGGCGTCAAGTTCGCGGGCGAGCTCATGTTCTCCTGCGCGCAGGACTCGCAGAAGGCCATCCGCGCGGCCATCGAACAGCACAGGCTCAACCGGCTCGTGGTGGCGGCGTGCACGCCGCGCACGCACGAGCCGCTGTTCCAGAAAACGCTCGAAAGCGCGGGCATCAACCCGTACCTGTTCGAGTTCGCGAACATCCGCGAGCACTGCTCGTGGGTGCACCAGAAGGAGCCGCAAAAGGCAACCGAAAAAGCGTGCGGACTGGTGCGCGCGGCGATCGCAAAAGTCAAGCTGGCTTCGCCGCTTTACAAAAAGTCAATGGGCGTGAACCGGGGCGCGCTCGTGATCGGCGGCGGGCTTGCCGGCCTCACGGCCGCGCTCGACCTCGCTGACCAGGGATACGCGGTCTCGCTTGTCGAGAAGACCGGGGAGCTGGGCGGCAATTTGCTGCATGTGCATTCCACGCTCTCAGGGGAAAAAACCGGCACGATGCTGGAAGGACTTGTTGACAAAGTAAAGAAGCATCCGAATATCAAGACGCATTTGAGGTCAAATATCAAAAACGTCGCGGGATATGTTGGTAATTTCAAGACTGAACTTGAGGACGGCCATGTTTTCGAGCATGGCGCCGTTATCGTCGCGGCCGGCGCAAATCAATATGAACCGGTTGAATATTCCTATGGAAAAGATTCCCGGATCATTACACAGCGCCAGTTGGAAGACCTGTTGCATTCCGACAATCTGCAATCAGTCATCAGCAATCAGCAATCAATTGTTATGATCCAGTGCGTCGGCTCACGCGAAGGCAAGCGCGACTTCTGCAGCAGGGTGTGCTGTTCGAACGCGATCAAGAACGCGATCGCGATCAAGGAAAAAAACCCGAAGATTCCGGTGTACATTCTGTTCCGCGACATCCGCAGCTACGGGTTGCGGGAGAAATACTACCGGATCGCGCGGGAAAAGGGCGTGATATTTGTCAGGTTTGACAAGGACGAAAAACCGGAAGTCTCGGTAAAGGGCGGCCATCTTGTCGTAAAAGTAAAGGATGAGGTCCTTAAAAAGACTCTTGCCATTCGCCCCGGGCTCCTGGTGCTTTCCACGGGTATCGCGGCCAATCCGGACAATAAAGCTTTGTCCCAGTTCCTCAAGGTGCCGCTCGACCAGGACGGTTTCTTCCTCGAGGCGCACATGAAGCTGCGTCCGGTTGATTTCGCCACCGACGGCGTGTTCGTGGCGGGCCTGGCGCATTATCCCAAGGACATCAGCGAGACCATCGCGCAGGCGCGCGCAGCGGCCGGAAGGGCCGCGACCGTTTTGTCAAAGGATTCTTTGGAATCCGAGGGCAAGATTTCGAGCGTGCGCCAGGAACTGTGCTCGGGCTGCGGTGCGTGCGCGGCCGTGTGCGCGTACAGCGCGATCGAACTCGACCCGGTAAAGCGCATCGCGGTTGTCAATGAGGCGCTGTGCAAGGGCTGCGGCGCCTGCGCCGCCTCCTGCAGGGCGGGCGCGGTGGATTTGAACGGATTCAAAAATGAACAGATATTGAGCGTGCTGGCAACGATATGAATACAATGCACCGCAAAGGCGCAAAGAGCGCAAAGATAAAAATGATGTACAAGAACATTCTCACGTCCTTTGCGTACTTTGCGTCTTTGCGGCGAGTTTTTTCATGAGGAGATCAACCTTGACCAAGCCTTCCCAGACCTATGAACCCACGATCGTGGCGTTCCTCTGCAACTGGTGCTCCTATGCCGGCGCCGACCTTGCCGGCGTGAGCAGGATGCAGTATCCGGCCAACGTGCGCGTGATACGCGTGCCGTGTTCGGGTCGGGTTGACCCCTTGTACATTATCAAGGCGCTGCAGGAAGGGGCCGACGGCGTGCTCGTGTCCGGCTGCCATCCGGGCGACTGCCATTATATTTCGGGGAACCTCGTCGCGCGCAGGAAATTCGCCATGCTCAAGAACTTTCTGACGTATCTCGGCATAGAACCCGAGCGCGTGCAGTTTTCATGGGTATCGGCGTCGGAGGGCGGGCGGTTCGCGGCGCTCATCGAAAGAGTAGTCGCGGATGTCAAGAAACTCGGGCCGCGGACGATTGCGATGAAAAAACGCGCCGCCATGCAGATTGCGTAACGGGCGGCGCTAATCGACAAGAAAGAACATGATGATGAGTGATGCAGAAAAGAAAATGAAGGCGGCGGCGAAGAAGCTCTTCGCGGAAGGCACGGCCGACGTGGTGGTCGGGTTCCGCGAGGGATCCCGCCCGAACTCGTCGCGGCCTTATTTCGCGCGCAACGAGGCCGATTGCGAAAAATTCGTGTGGGACAAATATTGCAGAGCCAATCTTGCCGCATTCCTTCCCGCGCTGTTTGAAAAACCGGCGCGGCCCAAGGAAGGGTACAAGCCGCCGCGCATTGCGGTGATCGCCAAGGGATGCGACGGCCGCTCGATACTCGGCCTTGTCAAGGAACACCAGGTCGCTTGTGAAAACGTCGTGATCATCGCCATGCCGTGCGAAGGCATGGTTTCCCTGTCGTCAACCGGCAAGGAGGAAACCGCCCGCGCCTGCGCCGAATGCGTGTGCCCTGTGGTGCAGGGAGCAGACCTGGTGGTTCCCGGAACAGCCAAAAAACCGGCAAAGGCGGATTATGCGCGGGTGAAAAAGTTCGAGGCGAAACCGTTTGCCGAGCGGTGGAAAATATTTGAACGGGAAATCTCGAAGTGCATCCGGTGCAACGCGTGCCGCGAGGCCTGCCCCAACTGCTATTGCAAAGTGTGCTTCGCCGACCAGCGCAGGCCGGCATGGCTTTCGCCCGCAAACGGCCTTTCCGACACCATCGCTTACCACATGGTAAGAATGTTCCATCAGGCCGGCCGCTGTGTGGAGTGCGACGCATGCGTCAACGCATGCCCCATGGGCATCGATCTTCGGCTGTTCACGCAGAAGCTCGCGGCAGACGCGCTCGCGCTGTTCGGCTCCGCGCCCGGCGTGTCGGACGACAAGGTGCCGCCGCTCTATACTTTTTCGCAGGACGACAGCGAGGCATTTATCACGGACCCGGAGGAGAAGTAAGGTGTCATTTTCGGTGCTTGATTCAAAAAACCTGAACAAATTTATTGCCGCAATTGCAAAGCAGGCGAGGGTGCGCGGCCCGGTCGCCGATGCGTCCGGCGTAATCTTGTCAGACATAACGCCAAGGAGTTCCGTCATTTTGACCTATGCCAATTTCAAGCTTCCGTTCAAGCGCGAGTTCTTTCCGCAATGTGAAGTGATCTCCCGGTATGACGGGGCCGCCGTTAAAGAAGAATCTTCGGATAACAATGTCGTTGTCTATTTCGGAATACGGCCCTGTGATGCTCAATCCATTGCAATGCTTGACAAAGTGTTTGTGGATGATAAATATGCCGATCCTTATTTCCAGAAACGCAGAAATAACGCCCTCATTATTTCACTTGCCTGCAATGAACCTGCCGCGACCTGCTTCTGCGAATCGACCGGCGGCGGCCCGGCGTCGAAATCGGGATCGGATGTGATTGCTTATTCCCTGAAGCAGTCCTTGCTTTTCGAGCCGGTCAGCAAAAAGGGCGAAGACTTTATAAAAAAGAACGCAAAGCTGTTCAGGGCTCCGGCTCAAAAAGAATTGCAGGAACGGGAAAAGCTGGTTTCCGTCACATCATCCAAGACGCATGCGGTAAAAATTGACGGATCGCGGGCCGCGCTGGCGAAAAAAACCGATTCATCGTTTTGGGACAACATCGCGGAGACCTGCCTCGGCTGCGGCGCGTGCACGTTTCTCTGTCCCACGTGCCATTGCTTCGACCTGTTCGACGAAAAGCTGGGAGACGGCTCGGCGCGGCTGCGGCTGCATGACGCGTGCATGTTCGCGTCGTTCGTGAAGGAAGCTTCCGGCCACAATCCGCGGAACAAAAAAGGCGAGCGCATGCGCCAGCGCGTGATGCACAAATTCTCCTACGCGCCCGAGAACTTCAACGCCGTGTTCTGCGTGGGGTGTGGACGCTGCATTTCCGCCTGCCCGAGCAACATCGACATACGCGAGACGCTGGCGGGGGTGATTGCATGAGCACGACAGCAAATCCCTATATTCCCTACAAGGTCCGCATCGAATCGGTGACGGCTGAAAACGACGACAAGGACCTCAAGACCTTCCGCTTCTCCTTTGTCGACAAGGCCGACGAGGCGGCGTTTTCCCACCAGTGCGGCCAGTTCGCCATGCTGCATGTTCCGGGCGCGGGCGAGATCCCCATCGGCATCGCCTCGTCGCCGCTTGACAAAGGGTATGTCGAGTTCACGGTGAAGCGCTATCCGACCGGCTCGGTGACCACGGTCTTGCACGACCTGTCGGAAGGCGATACCATGGGCGTTCGCGGACCGCTCGGCAACAGTTTTCCGCTCGACGGGCTCAGGGGAAAAAACCTGTTGATCGTGGGCGGCGGGTTCGCGTTCACCACGCTGCGCGCCGCCATCCGTTACCTGCTGCACGATTCGGTGCGCAAGAACTATGCAAACATCACCATCATCTACGGCGCGCGCAGCCCGGGCGAGCTCCTTTACAAGAACGAACTTGCGGAATGGCAGAAACGCCCCGACGTCGCCACGCACATCACGGTGGACAAGGGCGATGCATCGTGGAAAGGCCGCGAGGGGTTCGTGCCCACCGTGGTGTCGCAGGTGAAACCCTCCTCCGAAAACGCCGCCTGCATCGTGTGCGGCCCGCCCATCATGCTCAAGTTCACCATGCCCCCGCTCCTCGAACTCGGGTTCGCGCCGGACGCCATCATCACCTCCCAGGAACGCAAGATGAGCTGCGGCATAGGGAAGTGCGGAAGGTGCAACATCGGGAGCAAGTATGTATGCAAGGACGGGCCGGTGTTTACGTATGCGCAGATGATGGAGATGGAAGAAGGCAGTTGAGGCGTCTCCCGCGGGACCTACCGGTGCATACCCGCCTTGATGATATTCGTAAATAGCATTGCTCCGATTGTATATTCATTTTATAAGCGATGGGTTTGCAGGACGTGGACTGAAATACAAGCGTTCCGTGTCAGTGCCGCGGTTCTTGCCATAGTACATATCTTACATTCTGGAGGTCCTTTTTGCGGCGCGAAAGTCATGCCTTTTTAACTCTTTCATCCGAAACCAGAATTATTTCCGATAAAGGCGGAGTGAAACTCGTCTCGGTGAATATTCTTTTGGAGAATAAAGGCAATAAGCGGATTACGGCCCGAACGAAAAGAAATGAAAAAGACCTTTTTTACTCGGATAAACATGACGAGTGTTTACATGCCGGAACATTAAAAATCCGGCAATTGCCTGTTCCGAAGACGCCAGTTTCCTTTAATTGGTATGATCTAGAACCGTTAAAGACGGAATCATCCGAGGTAGGAAACGCAGACTTTGAACAAATCAATTACCTGCACGATCATGAAGACCCTCAATCTGATTTTAAAGAGGTTGATTTTTGGCTGGAACCGAAGGAAACATGCCGTTTTGAAATTCCAGTGTGGCTTCGTCCGGGAATTTACTGCTCAAAGGTGTTTTTTATTGGTGAAGAAACAAGATATTATAAAGATGATTATTGGTCTTTTGTGAGTGTTTTTGAAGTGTCGTAAAACCCTCGCCACCCATATCCCACCGCATCATCAGGCGCGAAATCATTGAACCCCGCTTAACAAACCGTCCTGTATACATTCTGAATACAGAAAATGCCCATCCCTTTTTAATATTCCTGCAAAACGCACTGATTTTGTTTAAATTACCTACTCTAGGGTCAGCCCCTGACCGTACTACATTGTCGTTTTTCATCGTTCTCACGGCTGCTGCATGGATTCGAAGAACACGATCAGAGACAGGCTTCTCGGCGCTCTAACGGAATCGGGCCGCGGCAGCGGCGGCCTCCGGTCGCAGATCGACTGCATCGCCGGCATCACCACCGGCATCATCTACCTCCTCGACCCGGACGGAAAGTTCGTGTTTGTCAACAAAGCGGTCGAGGAGATGCTCCATTACGATCCCGACGAGCTTATCGGAAAACATTTTTCGGTGATCCTTCCGCCGCTCGAATACCTGCGGGTGGGGCGGCGCGCGGTGCTGCCGAGAATCACGGGCACCAGCACCGGGAGCGCGCACGCGCCCAAGCTGTTCGACGAGCGCCGCACGGGCCAGCGCAAAACCAAGAACCTCGAAGTGCAGCTCATCTCGAAATCGCAGCGCCACGTCAGGCTTGCCACCGGCGACGTCACGGGCATCATCGCGGTCGAAGGCGTGTACGACCGCGGGCCCGCGCACGGCGGCAGCGGCCGGGCCGCCGGTTTTGTCGGCAGCCAGGGGCTGATCGTTGACATCACCGGATACAAGAAGGCACAGCGGGAGCGGCTCGGCGTTCATCACCGCCTGCTCGAGCTGCAGAAAATGGACGCGGTCGGCAGGCTCGCCGAGGGGATCGGCCACGATTTCAACAACAAGCTGGGCACGATCATCGGGTGCGCCGAGATGATCAAGGAGAATTACGCCCAGCGGTCGCCGGAGATCAATGCCTGCATCGAGCCGATCCTCTCGGCAAGCAGGCACGCGGCCGACCTTGCGGCCAAGCTGCTCGAGTTCGGGCGCAGGGGCCCCACCGCGGAAGAAGACGTGCGGGTCCACGCGCTCATCGACGACATGGTGACGCTGCTGGAGCACACCATTGACAAACGCATAGCCATCCGGCGGTCGCTTTGCGCCGAACCGCCCGTGGTGCGCGGCGACGCGGGACAGATCCAGAGCGCGCTGCTGAACATCGTGATGAACGCCTGCGACGCCATGCGCCACGGCGGGGCGCTTGTCCTGGCGACCGCAGTGCACGACAACGACGCCGCCTTCAGGCAGGCGCATCCGTCCGCGAAGGGGGCCGACCGCTACGCAAGGGTGTCGGTTATTGACAACGGCGAAGGCATGGACGGCGAGACCAAGGCGCGGATGTTCGAGCCGTTCTTCACCACGAAAGCGGAATGTTCCTCGCTGGGCATGGGGCTCAACGGCGTCGTGAAAATGGTGCGGACGCACAAGGGGTTCATCGAGGTCGAGAGCGACCCGGGGAAAGGCACGCGGGTCGATTTGTTCATTCCTCTTGCCGGCGTTGAACCGCAGTCCGTGCGGGGTTCGGCCGCAAACGGCCGGATTCTCAGGGGGGCGGGCCGGATCCTTGCCGTGGACGACGAGATCGAGTTCCTCGGCGTGCTCAAGCACATGCTCGAGGATCTCGGGTACAGCGTGGTGGCGGTTTCGAGCGACCGGGAGGCCGTTGCATATTACCGCAAACACAGCTCCTCCGTCGACTGCGTCGTGATCGACGTGATGATGCCGGAGCTTTCCGGACGCGAATGCTTCCGCGAGATGAAAAAAATCAATCCCAGCGTGAAAGCGGTGGTCTCGACCGGTTACGGCCTGAACCCCGAGGTCGAGGCGTTTCTCAAGGACGGCGCCCGAGACTACATCCACAAGCCGTTTGACAACGCCAAACTGTCGCAGGTCCTCGCAAAGGTGATGCAGCTATCCGCCGAACGTTGATCTCTTCACGGTTTTCTTGATGTTTTATTCTTGACTGCAAGCGACGGGGTCCGCCTATTAGAATTGACATCAGGAAGGGAAAACCGTATAATTTCAATCAGAGTTCCCGCACTAAATCCCGGAATGACGGTTTTTCACCTTTCTTTTCACTATTTGAATGAAGGGAGCGCTGTATGAACTGGTATCTTGCCGTTTTAAAAAAATACGCGGTGTTCAGCGGCAGGGCGAGGCGGAGGGAATACTGGATGTTTGCCTTGTTCCAGATCATTTTTTACGTTGCCGCCGCCATACTCGACAATGTGTTTCATACAAAATTGCAGGGCGAGTTGTACGGCTTGTTCTATTGCCTCTACGCGCTGGCGACCTTCCTGCCGAACCTCGGCGTCACCGTGCGCAGGCTGCACGACGTGGGCAAGAGCGGCTGGTTTATGCTCATCGCGCTGATCCCGATCATCGGTGCGATCTGGCTGCTTGTCCTGATGTGCAGGGACGGGGACCAGGGACAGAATGATTACGGGCCGGATCCGAAGGAAAACGTTGGGGAAGTTGTTGCCTGATCGAAAATTGACTGATAAGAGAGTTGATTACGCTCAGTCAAGCGATAAGAGAGAATGATATTTGTCAGGATTGGATGCGGTCGTTCGATTGGCGCCATTGCAATATGAGAAGGCGAAAATGTGCGCCGCCGCGTTGGCAGGACTGAAGGCCGCGCCGGAGCGCGGTGCTGCCCCGCCCTCGCCGTGGTCGTCGAGTAGCCGCTTTTAAACAGCGTATCGAGACGCAGGCATATACGGCGGTGGCAGCCCGAGTGCAAAGCACGAGATCGGAAAAACGGACACCCGGTTGCAGGGGCGAAAAATTCATCGCCCCACAACCGGGGGAACGCCCAATTTACTTATTAGAATTTATCAAATCTTCCGCGATACTCCTCGCCGCCGCCTTTCCCGCACCCATTGCCAAGATAACCGTTGCCGCGCCGGTCACGATGTCGCCGCCGGCATAGACGAACTTCTTGGAAGTGCGGCCGTCTGCCTCGTTCGCTTCAATGCCGCCCCATTTGGAGCGTTTGATGTCGGGCGCGGTTTCGGGAATGAGCGGGTTGGGGCTGTTGCCGATCGCGATGACCGCGACGTCGCAGGCAATATCGAACTCGCTGCCCCTGACCGGCATCGGCCTGCGCCGTCCCGATTCGTCGGGCACGCCGAGTTCCATGCGCAGGCAGCGCATGCCCTTGACAAATCCCTGTTCGTCCGCGAGCACGGCAACGGGGTTCGTGAGCAGTTGAAAAATGATGCCTTCTTCCTTTGCGTGATGGATTTCGGCGGCGCGGGCCGGCATTTCGGTTTCGGTGCGGCGGTACACGATGGTCGAGGTTTCGGCACCGAGCCGAAGCGCGGTGCGCGCCGCGTCCATGGCGACGTTGCCGCCGCCCACGGTCACCACGTGCCTGCCGCGGATGATGGGCGTGTCCGCGTCGTCCTTGTACGCCCTCATGAGGTTGTTCCGCGTGAGGTATTCGTTGGCCGCATATACGCCGATGCTGTTTTCCCCGGGAATGTGCATGAAGGAGGGGAGGCCGGCGCCGGAGCCGATGAATATTGCGCTAAAGCCCTCTTCGTTCATGAGGCCGTCGATGGTGGCGGTCCTGCCCACGATGAAGTTCCGTTCGAGCTTCACGCCCATTTTTTCAAGATAGCTGATTTCTTTTCTGACAATCTCCTTGGGCAGTCTGAACTCGGGGATGCCGTACACGAGCACGCCGCCGGGCTCGTGAAACGCCTCGAAAATGGTGACGTCGAATCCCTCTTTGACAAGCTCGCCCGCCGTGGTGAGCCCCGCGGGACCCGAACCCACGACCCCGACCTTTTTTCCGTTTTTCGGCTTTAGGGCGGGCATGACGAACGTGCCTTGCGCCATTTCGTAGTCGGCAACAAAACGCTCGAGGTTGCCGACAGCTATGGGCGAGCCTTTCGTTCCGAGCGTGCATTTGATTTCGCACTGGGTCTCCTGCGGGCATACCCTGCCGCAGATGGCGGGCAGCGAATTTGTTTCCTTGATCTTGCGCGCAGCTTCCAGAAATTTGCCCTCTGCTACGAGCTTGATGAATTCCGGGATTTTCACGCTGACCGGGCACCCTTCCACGCACGGGGGCTTTTTGCACTGGAGGCAGCGCTTTGCCTCGGTCATCGCCTCGGCCTCGGTATAGCCGAACGGCACTTCGTTGAAATTCTTGACGCGGGCCTTCGGGTCCTGTTCCTTCATGGCCGTGCGCGTCGCGCGGGGAAATGATTTGTTTTTTGCTGTCATGCTGGCCTGCCTGTGATGATGCAGTTGTGCCGTTCCATGGCGTTTTTCTCGAACATGCGGTAGCCGTTGAGGCGCTTCATCATCTCGTCCCAGTCTATTTTCGACGCGTCGAATTCCGGTCCGTCAACGCAGGCGAACTTGGTGACGCCGCCCACGGTGACGCGGCACCCGCCGCACATGCCCGTGCCGTCGATCATGATCGGGTTGAGCGACACATAGGTCTTTATGCCCGCGGCCACCGTGACCGCCGAGGTGACTCTCATCATGATCGCCGGGCCGATCACCACGCTGAAATCGAATTTCTCGCCGTCGGCGAGCAGCTTTTTGACCACGTCGGCGGCAAAACCCCTTATGCCCTTTGTCCCGTCGTCAGTGGTGATGATCAATGTGTCCGCCTGCTGCTTCATTTCGCTCTCCAACAACAGTAGATTCGCGCTGCGCGCGCCCAATATTGCGATGATGTCGTTGCCCGCCTCCTTGAGCGCGGTCACGATGGGGAAGAGCGGGGCAATGCCGACGCCGCCGCCGATGCATAGGCACCTGCCGTAATTTTCGATGTGCGTGGGCCTGCCGAGCGGTCCGGCAAGGTCGATGATCTCGTCGCCTTCGCGGAGAATGGAGAGTATCTTTGTCGATTTTCCCACCACCTGGAAAATGATTTCGATCCAGCCTTCCCGGCCGTCTGCGTTCGCGATCGTGAGCGGCACGCGCTCTCCCTCGGTGGTCGCGCGCAGGATGATGAACTGGCCCGCCCGCCGCATCCTGGCGATGCGCGGCGCGTCAACCCGGTAGCGATACACGAGATCGGACAGCTGCTCTTTCTTCAGGATTTTCGGCATGAGAAGAAATACCTTTCACTATGGGACAAACTATCTATAAATTACGTTGTTTACAGGGACGAAAGGTATGCGGGCGTCATGGACGGTGTATAATTTCCGGCGCATATAGCAGCTTCGCTGCCGAAGGATGGTGACAGAAATACGCCATTTTTGTTTTCTGGAATGATATTTTTTCGGTTTTGCCCGGGTTTTGGTTCTATTTGGAACTTTGGATGCGCATTTCAATACCCATGTTTTTGCGCTTCATTTCGTTGAGTGTGCCTCTCAATTGTAACGTACAAGCCTCACAAAGATCAATTTTTCTTGCCCCGGGCGGAAAATAGGGATACAGCTCATAATTGCTTTGTGACAGTTCCAATTTCGGCCCCTTGAAACATTTAAAGGTGGACGCCTTTCCGTCTGCTTCATGACCGCATACGTCGCATTTCCAAATGTTCATGGATTTTCCTTTTCCTAAAGAGTGCGGGTCAAGGAACCGTCATAGCTAAAAATGAACACGATAGCATAAAAGCAAAAAGTAAACCACCTATTGACACAAGGACAGGCCATAGAGGCGGAATCGGACCCGCCCGATTGGTTAAGTAACATTTCCCGACATTTTCGTATCGTTACAGGGTTTTATCACATTTTTGTCCGACTTTCATGAAATCGATTCCTTATTCCAATAGTACTTCCCGAATTTCTTATTTGGCACAACGCTTGCATTTATCAAACGCAGGAAAAAAAACTCGCTATGTCGCGAGCGGCTTTTCAATAATGTCAAGGAGGCTTCGCATGAATTCCGCATTGCCGGCCATCAACACCGGAGACACCGCCTGGATGATCGTCGCGACCGCGCTCGTCATGCTCATGACGCTGCCGGGGCTCGCGCTTTTCTACGGCGGCATCGCAAAAAGAAAGGACACGCTCAACGTCATCGCCATGTCGTTTGTCACGTTCGCCATGGTGAGCGTGCTGTGGATCGTCTATGGATATTCGCTCGCTTTCGGGACCGACGTGAGCGGCATCATCGGGAATCTGCAACGGTGCATGATGAGCGGCATCAAGGTGGGAACGCTGTCCTCGTATCAGAACACCATTCCTGAATTCATTTACGTCGTGTTCCAGCTCACCTTCGCCGCCATCACGGTCGCGCTCGCGAGCGGCGCCTATATCGAGCGCATGAAATTTTCCGCGTGGATACTGTTTTCGGTGCTCTGGCTTACGCTCGTGTATTGCCCGGTGGCGCATTGGGTCTGGGGCAACGGGTTTCTGGCCAAACTCGGCGCGCTCGATTTTGCGGGCGGTACGGTCGTGCACATCAACGCCGGCGTCGCGGCGCTGGTCGGCGCTCTGGTGCTCGGCAGGCGGAGGGAATCGTCTCTCATGCCGAGCAACCTTGTCTCGACCGTCACCGGCGCGGGACTCCTGTGGTTCGGATGGTTCGGTTTCAACGCGGGGTCGGCTCTGACCGCAAGCGGACTGGCCTGCGCGGCGTTCCTCAACACCAATACTGCGACGGCGACCGCTGCGGTCGCCTGGATGGTCACCGAGTGGATCTTCCACAAAAAACCCACCGTGCTCGGGCTCGCGTCGGGCGCCGTGGCGGGGCTCGTTGCGATCACGCCCGCCGCCGGGTTCGTCAACGTGGGCGGCTCGATCATCATCGGGACCCTGGCCGGTGTAGTTCCCTACTTCATGGTTGCGTTTGTAAAGGCAAGGCTCGGTTACGACGATTCGCTCGACGCCTTCGGCATCCACGGGATCGGCGGCACCCTCGGCGCGCTGTTGACCGGTTTTCTCGCCGATCCGGCGATCAACGCGGCCGGCAAGGGGTTGTTCTACGGCAACCCGGGCCAGGTAAGGGTCCAGCTCATCGCCATCGGCGTGGTGGTCCTATACGACGCGATCGTCACCTTCGGCATCTTCATGCTCATCAAGGCCGTGACCGGCGTGCGCGTGAACGCGGACGACGAAGTGATCGGCATGGACCAGAGCGCCCATGGCGAACGCGCGATTGGGTACTGAAAAAAGAAAACAAAAATCCCACAAGGAGAGTCCATGAAATACGTCATTGCGATCATCCAGCCCGTGAGGCTCGAGGCGGTGAAAAAAGCATTGAGCGGCATCGAGGTGTTCAGACTTACCGTTTCAAACGTTGAGGGGGTGGGCCGCCAGAAGGGGCACACCGAAATCTACCGCGGCCACGAATACGAGATAAACTTTGTGGGAAAGGTGAAACTCGAGATCGCGGTGAACGACGAGTTTTTGGAGCCGACCATCCAGGCGATCGCCTCCTCCGCGCGCAACGGCAAAGGCCAGGTGGGCGACGGCAAGATATTCGTGCTTCCGCTCGAGGATGTGATGAGGATCAGGACCGGCGAACGCGGCAAAGAGGCGATATAACGGCCGGCATATAATAGCATGAAATGACGAGTTGTAAAGAGAGGAAATCAAATGAAAAGGCCATTGCATCTTCTGTTTGGAACAACGCTTCTTATCTGCGCGATGGATGCGGGCGCCACCTTGTCCACCCTTATCTGGCAGCCGGCAGTCGACATCCAGCCGTTCCTTAATCCGCATTTCGGGTGGGACTCCTATATCTCCCTCAAACAGCCGTTCGTTACGACGTTGAACGGCGGTATCACCATGGGCGTGCTTCCGTTTAAACGGATCCAAATGGAAGTCGGGATTGACTACCGGGATTTAAACGGTAACCATATTTTTCCGTGGTATGCAAATGCCAAACTCGGCTCGCCGGAGGGATCGTTTTTCAAATACCAGCCGGCAATCGTCGCCGGCGTCTACGATCTGGGGTTCAATTGGAACCAGCACGACAGCCCCACCAATTACGACATCATTTTCGGCCAGCTCGGCGAAACACTGTGGAAGCTGGGCCGGTTCACGGTGGGCGGATTTTACGGAAACCCAAAGCTTCTCGTGAAAGCAAGCAGTCTTGACGCGAGCGGAACGCCGAAACGGGACAACGTCGGCGTTCTTCTGGGATGGGACCGGGTGCTATCGGAGCTCACCGGCAAGCTGTGGCTCTGTGCGGAATATCAGGGCACCTACAGCGGCTACGGTGCGTTGAGTTTCGGGTTCTCCTGGTCTTTTTCGCCGAATGTGAGTGTCATTTATGGCGTTGACTTTTTCAACGACAGCAAAACCTACGCGCCGGCAGGGACGGTGCAGCTGGATATCAATTTGTTCTGACAAAAAAGATAGGGATGATATGATGGTCATTCCCGCGGAAGCGGGGATCCAAGCCTAATTTCTCGGTGGGAAAAAGGTGGACTGCCGCTTCCGCGGAAGTGACAGGAAAACGCAATTTTATCAATAAGGGAAACAAATTTATTCAATCAGATTCCGCCGCAAGATCGTCAAGCATCATAGTCATATATTTTTTTATTTCGGTAAAGCCTTTTTCGTTTCCCAGCATTTTCTCCGGCGTCTGCACATATTTGTCATTTGTCAAATCATCGGGTCCGCTTTTTATCCACGCCGCCACGTCGTCCCGGGAGACCTCGAGGTGGAACTGCATGCCGATCACCCGCCCGCCGAACACGAACGCCTGGTTCGCGCAGACGTCGCCGGTCGCGGCGAGCGCCGCGTTTTTCGGGATGTCAAAGGTTTCCCCGTGCCATTGATACGCGATGAGACGATCAGGGAATCTTGACAGCGCCTTGATTGACCGCCCTGTTTTTGTCAATTTCAATTCGTACCAGCCGATTTCCTTGTATCTGTTTTTACTGACCTTGGCCCCGAGCGCGTTTGCCATGAGCTGGGATCCAAGACAAAACCCGAGAACGGTCTTCCCGGCATCAATTGCGGATTTGATAAACCGCTTTTCATCCTTGAGCCACGGGAAGACGTTTTCATCGTTGACGCTCATGGGGCCGCCCATGATCACGAGCCAGTCTATTTCGTCAAGCTTGGGGAGTGCTTTGCCGTCGAAAAAGGATGTTTTCGTGATTGGACAATCGCGTTTTCTCGCCCATTCCTCGATGGTGCCGGGGCCTTCCTGCGGAGCATGTTGGAAATAATGAAGCCTCATTGATTTCTTTTAGGTGATTTTTTTAGTGAAATAGTTATTGAACTGTCAGACACCGCTGAAGGGGTTATGCATGACGGAAAACGCCGGATTGACCTATGAATCAAACAATCGCAATAAGTAAAAGGCCGGTCCTCATTACAAATCAACCGTTGATTCCTGTCCGGTTCCGGGCGTTTTATCTTTTTGATTATGGCTTTCTCTGTGTCCTCCGTGTCTCCGTGGCAATCTTTTTTTACCCTATCGCCACCGACCCCGTTTCCCCGGTCCTGATGCGGTGAACCTCGCCGAGGTCAAGCACGAATATCTTGCCATCGCCAAGATCGCCGGTGCGCGCGCCTTTCATGATGGCCTCGACCGTGGGCGTCACGAAATCTTCATTTACCGCGATGTCGAGCCGCACTTTTCTCAACAGGTTTCCCATCTCCTTCACGCCGCGGTACACCTCGGTGATGCCCTTCTGGCGGCCGTGGCCCATGCATTCGCTCACCGTCACCAGGTTTACTTCTCTCTTGTAAAGTTCATCGAGAACCGGCTCCAGCCGGTGCGGCTGGATTATCGCAACGATCATTTTCATGGTTTTTCTCCTGTTTGTTACTGGAGCACCGTGTAAGCGGCCTCATGGTGCTGGGAGAGATCAAGCCCGATCTCCTCGTCTTTTTGGGTGACGCGCACTTTCATCACCAGATCGATGATTTTATATATGACAAGGGTGCCGACAATCGAATATCCCGCCGTGACCCCCACGGCAAGGCTCTGGACAAGGAACAGCTTCGGGTTCCCGTAAAAAAGGCCGTTTGCTCCCGCCGGATTGACCGCGGCGCTTGCAAAAAGCCCTGTGGCCAGAACGCCGATAATTCCTCCCACGCCGTGGACGCCGAACGCGTCAAGCGAATCGTCGAGATGGAGTTTCGGCTTGAATTCGCTCACAAAAATAAAGCACAGCACCCCTGCAACAATGCCGATGATGATGGCCGAAGCCGGCGTAACGAATCCCGAAGCGGGGGTGACCGTTGCCAGGCCGGCCACCGAGCCCGTGATGGCGCCGAAAAGCGTTGGTTTACCGTTGCGAATCCATTCCAGCAGCGCCCACATGATGCCGCCGGCCGCGGCGGCACAATGCGTCGCGACGAACGCGCTTACCGCGAGACCGTTGGCGGCGAGTGCGCTGCCGGCATTGAACCCGAACCATCCGAACCACAGGAGCCCGGCGCCGAGCACCGCGAACGGCAGGTTGTGCGGCTGCACCGGCCGGTGGTCAAATCCTTTCCGTTTTCCTATGATGAGCGCGGTGACAAGCGCTGCAATGCCCGCATTGATGTGCACCACGGTGCCGCCGGCGAAATCAAGGACGCCCATTTTCTTGAGCCACCCGCCGGTTCCCCAGACCCAGTGGCAGATGGGATCGTACACCAGCGTGGCCCAGAGAAGCACGAAAATCAGGAACGCGGAGAATTTCATGCGCTCGGCGAACGCTCCGATGATGAGCGCCGGCGTGATCACCGCGAACATCGCCTGGAAAATCATGAACGCCGAATGGGGGATCGTCGCGGCATAGTCGGGCATCGGAGCGCTCCCCACGCCGTGCAGTCCCGCCCAGGCAAAACCGCCCCAGAACCCGTTGCCGGGCGCGAACGAGAAGCTGTACCCGAATAATACCCATTGTAAAGAAATAACGCAGAGAACGATGAAACACTGCATCAGGATGCCGAGGATGTTCTTTTTCCGCACGAGCCCCCCGTAGAAAAAGGCAAGGCCGGGCGTCATGAGCATGACAAGCGCCGCGCTTATCAGCACAAACGCGGTGTCGCCTGAATTAACGGCTGTATTCATTATGGTAGCTCCATTGGTTAGAATTGGAAATAATTGTTACCGTTGTGCGCTACAATGACGCAACATGCATGCCATCTATCAATCAGGCCGGAATTGTGCCGGAACTAATCGAATTGCAACGAAGATGGATTGATTCTGCAGCACAAATTTGTAGGAACCAAAAAGTAATAATTCGAAATTGTACCGATGCGATGGTGAAAATTTTTACGGAAGGAAAACAAGCGGCGGCGGCCTCTATCGCTTAAATCTCCCGTAATCAATCTTGTATTTGCAGATTTTATACTGGATGATTCGTTTCGTGGTGCCCAGTGTCTTTGCGGCTTCCGTCTGGTTGCCGCGCGAGTCCTTGAGTGCGTCGGTGATGAGCTCACGCTCGTACGCCGAGACAAGATCTTCAAAGGAGTTTGAACGGTTTGCGGCGGACAGGTCCTTGAGCTGCAGGGTGGGCGGCAGGTCATGGCCGTTTATTGTGTCGCCGGTGGCGACCAGCACGGCGCGCTCCATCACGTTCTCGAGTTCGCGCACGTTGCCCGGCCAGTGGTAGGCCGACAGCATGTCGATGGCGGGCGTGGAAATGCGTACGATGGCCTTGTTGTGCTGCTTGGCGTATTTTTTAACGAAATAATCGGCGAGCAGGAGGATGTCGGCGCCCCGATGATGGAGCGATGGCAGCGCAACGGTGAAGACGTTGATGCGATAATACAGATCCTCACGGAACCTGCCTTCCGCGACGTTCTTTTCCAAATCGCGGTTGGTGGCGCATATGAGCCTGACGTTCACCCGTATGAGCGCGGTGCCGCCCACGCGCTGGAATTCCTTTTCCTGGATCACGCGCAGCAGGCGCCCCTGGGCCGACGGCGACATTTCTCCTATTTCGTCAAGAAACAACGTGCCGTTGTTTGCGGATTCAAATTTGCCGATGCGGCGGTCGGTCGCGCCGGTAAACGACCCTTTTTCATGGCCGTACAGCTCGCTTTCCAGAAGCGACTCCGGAAGCGCGGCGCAGTTGACCGCGACAAACGGCCCGTCCTTGAACATGCTTTTCTGGTGGATGGCCCTCGCCACGAGTTCCTTGCCCGTGCCGGTCTCCCCGCGGATGAGCACGGTGGTGGGTGAGGAGGCCACCTGGCCGATCTGCCGGAACACCTCGCGCATCAGGCTCGAGTTGCCGACCATCTCGTCGGGCTTTCCCATTTCCTCGAGGGTCTTGCGGAGGTCGAGGTTCTCCTTTTCCAGCGCCGTGATGCGCGCCTGCTGCGAACGCCGCTCCTTGACAACCTGCGAAATGAGGTCGGCGATCGCCTCAAGGAACCGCAGGTCCTCCTCCAGGTTCTGCGCGGCGCCGTTGGTCACACGGTCAACCGAGAGCGCCCCGATCACGGCATCACCGGATTTGATCGGCACGCAGAGGAACGCGATATTGGAATGCGCCAGATGGGAACGCGCGCCGGTTTTATTGAGGAATTCCGGCTCGTCCTGGAGCTTCGGGACAAGAATCGACTTTCCGGTTGCCACGACCTTTCCGGTGATGCCCTCGCCGAGCCGGTAACGTGCTTTTTTCGTGTTTTCCGGGATTCCCCGCGCGATGTCGACGTTGAGCTCCGAACCGTCGGCGTTGAGGATGGAAATCATGCCGCGGTTCATGCCGGCGTGGATCTCCAGTATCTCGAGGATTTCAGAGAGGATTTTCTCCAGGTCGCTGCCGGCCGCCATTGCCCTGGCGATGTTGTAGAGCACCGAAAGGCCGTTGAAGCTGATGTTTGTTTTTAATTCGGAAATGATCATGAATATTTCCCTATTTGCACGGTATTTGATCCTTTCTGATCATTATGCATGACGGCGCCGGCGGCATCCCCCGCGCCCTGCCTCTACGATATGAACAGCATCTCCCGGTATTTCGGCAGCAGCCACATGTCGTCGGGCATCATGGTTTCCAGTTCGTCAACATGCTTTCTGATATGCTCCATCTGCGGCTTGAGCTCCTTGAAAAACAGTTCGGTTTTCTTTTCAGGATCAAGGTCGTGCCCGTGTTTCAAAATGCCGTGCATCTCCTTGATGTTTTTCCGGATGAAAAAGATGTCCGCGCTCAACTGCGCCAGCATGTCTTTCCGGTCGTCCACCACGCCGCTGGGCAATGAAATGGTTTTTTCATCGCTCCTGAAATCGGCGAAACTTTCAAGCGTCTTGAGGCTTTCGCCGACCTTGTGCTCGAATTCCAGCGCCTTGGGGATGATCATGCTGTTCACCATTTCAGCGAGCGCTTTCGCTTCGATGATGAGGACCTTCTCGTATATGTCCAGCCAAATGTTGTAGCGGGCGTTAAGCTCGACGGGAGTGAATACCGCGTGCTTTTCAAACAGCTTGAGCGTATCCGGCCTGATGAACGCTTTAAGCGCCTCCGGCGATGACGCCACGTTCGGGAGTTTCCGTTTTGCGGCCTCTTTCACCCATTCGTCGCTGTAATTGTTGCCCTCAAACAGGATCGGCCTGCTTTCCCGTATTGTTTCTGAAAGAACTGCCATCACCGCGCTGTCGAAATCGTTGCCCTTTGCCGCCGACCTGATTTTCGCCGTAACCTGAGTGAGCGATTCGGCCACGATCGTGTTGATCACCGTGACGGAGGTCGCGATGTTCATGGAGCTTCCCACGGCGCGAAATTCGAACTTCGAACCGGTGAAGGCGAACGTGGAGGTCCGGTTGCGGTCGCTGGTGTCTCTCATGAATTTGGGCAACAGGTGCACGCCCATGTCCACGATGTCCTGTTTGGTAACCTTTTTTAATTTGCCGCTTTCGATTTGTTCCATGATTTTTGCGAGCTGTTTTCCCAAGTAAATCGAAACGATCGCCGGCGGCGCCTCGTTGGCGCCCAGACGGTGCTCGTTTCCGGCCGTCGCGACCGCCGCCCGCAGCAGGTCGGCATGTTTGTACACCGCGCTTATGACGGAGACCAGCACGGTGAGAAAGAGGAGATTTTCTTCCGGCGTGTCGCCCGGGTTGAGCAGGTTGGTACCGCGGTCGTCGGCAAGCGACCAATTGAGGTGCTTCCCGCTTCCGTTGATGCCCGCGAACGGTTTTTCGTGGAGCAGGCACACCAGTCCGTAGCGCCGGGCTACTTTATTCATGAGATGCATGAGCAGGATATTGTGGTCCACGGCGATGTTCGATTTTTCAAAAATCGGTGCCAGCTCGTATTGATGCGGCGCCACCTCATTGTGCCGGGTGCACACCGGGATGCCCAGTTTGTAGGCTTCCTCGGTAAGGTCGTTCATATAATTGAGCATGCGCTCTTTTATCGAGCCCAGGTACTGGTCCTCAAGCTGCTGTCCCTTCGGCGAGGCAGCGCCGACGAGGGTCCGGCCGGTGAGCTGGAGATCCGGACGCAGTTTATAGTATCCATCGTCAATCAGGAAATATTCCTGTTCCGGCCCGCAGGTTGAATAGACGTTTTTCACATCGGCGTGTCCGAAGAGTTTCAAGGTCGCCAGGGCCGCATTGTTCAGGGCAAGATCGCTTTTCAGCAGGGGCAGTTTTTTATCGAGCGCCTCGCCGTTGTAGGAAATGAAAATTGAAGGAATGCAGAGCGTCCTTCCTCGGTCAACCTCCGCGATGAACGCGGGAGAGGAAGGGTCCCACGCCGTATATCCTCGCGCCTCAAAGGTGGCCCTTATTCCACCGGAGGGGAAGGATGATGCGTCCGGTTCGCCCTGGATAAGTTTGGAGCCGCTGAACTTCTCGATCACCTGGCCCACGCCGTTAATGGTAATGAAACTGTCGTGTTTCTCGGCGGTAAGGCCTGTCATGGGTTGGAACCAGTGCGTATAAGCCGTTGCGCCCTTCGATATGGCCCATTCCTTCATGGCATTCGCAATTTCGTCGGCCTGCTCCGAACTTATAACCGCGCCTTCATCCTGCCATTTTTTATAGGCCTTATAGGTTTTTTCAGAAACCATTTTTTTCATGACAAGTTCGCCAAAGGTATTGATGCCGAAATATTCAGACACCTTGTTGAACTCTGTTTTTTTTGCAGCATGCGCGCAGCCGATCTCATGGGTAACGGAATATCTATTGCTCATTTTACCGCCTTTTATATTGAAATGGTGAACCAAATATTTTTGTCATCATGTAAGAAGATCTTTAATAAATGATCAAAAAATATGCCATAAATGTATCATAGATTTAAAAACGTAAAAAAACGGCTTTATTAAACAAAGTGGGTTATATTTTAACCAAGGGCATCAGTTATTTTTGATTAAAATAAACAAAAATGTTTTATTGATCAATTTAATATTCATTTTTGTATCATTAAATAAGATGTAATGCTTGATATATTAACGAAAATGAACTTGAAATAGTGGCACACATATTGCAGAACAAATATGTATCAATGACAAAATATTAAAAGAAATCCAATCGAAATCAAATTATAAAAATGCAAAAAGAGACTATCATGCGGCACTTCGGCCTCTATAATCCCCAAAACGAACATGGCAGCTGCGGCGTCGGATTTGTTGCCAATGTGGACGGCAAGCGCTCGCACCAGATCGTGGCCGATGGAATTACGGTGTTAAAAAATCTCGTTCACCGTGGGGCGCTTGGCGGCGACGGCAAGACCGGCGATGGCGCCGGGCTCTTGATTCAAGTGCCGCATGAGCTTTTTAAGGCCGAATTGGAAAAAGAGGGCCTCGGACAACTCCCGGCAGAAGGAAGCTATGGCATAGGAATGCTCTTTCTGCCGCATGATGCGGAGGCGCTGAGGGCAGTAAGAGATCTTGTTGAACTGACGATCACGGCTGAAGGCGGGAGGTTGATCGGCTGGCGCGACGTTCCGGTGCGCCCGGAAAGTCTCGGAGAGATCGCCAGGTCGTCGATGCCGCGTATCAGGCAGGTATTCGCAGAATTCGGCGGGATCGGCGGAGATGAACTTGAAAGAAAACTGTATGCCGTGCGCCGCTCGATGGAAAAAGCCGCAAGGGAAAAGAATTTCTCAAACGAGGACTTTTATGTGGTGTCGTTCTCCGGCAGGACCGTGACCTACAAGGGGATGCTGGTCGGGCCGCAATTCGAGGATTTTTATTCGGACCTCGGCAGGATGGAATGCGCGAGCGCAATCGCGCTCATCCACCAGCGCTATTCCACCAACACGTTCCCGTCGTGGCCGCTGGCTCAGCCGTTCCGCGCAATCGCGCACAACGGCGAAATCAACACCCTGCGCGGCAACATCAACAAGATGAGGGCGCGCGAGGCCACGCTCTCGCCGGTCGTCGGAGACCTTGACATAAAGAAACTGCTGCCCGTCATCGATGCGCGGCTCTCCGACTCGGCGATTTTCGACAACGTGTTCGAGCTTCTCACGCGCGGCGGCCGCTCCATGGAGCACGCAATGATGATGATGATGCCCGAGGCGTTTGGCCCGCGCTACCACATCAGCGAGGACAAACGCGCGTTCTACGAATACCACGCGGCGATCATGGAACCGTGGGACGGCCCGGCCGCCATCGCATTTACCGACGGCGAAAAGGCGGGCATGTCGCTCGACCGGAACGGTCTGCGCCCCGTGCGCTTCGTGATCACCAAGAGCGGAAAAGTGGTGGTGGCATCGGAGGTCGGCGTGCTCGACATAGAACCCGACGACGTGCAGCAAAAGGGAAGGCTCGGGCCCGGAAAAATGTTCGTCGTTGACACGAGGCTGCACCGCATTGTTTTTGACAATGAAATCAAGGCGTCGGTATCGCGGCGGAAACCCTACCGCCGCTGGCTCGACGCAAACCGAATCGAGTTGCGGGGCCTGTTCCAGGCGCCCGGCCCGGTTACCGTCGAACAGCAGTCGCTCCTCACCAGACAAAAAGTGTGGGGGTACACGCTCGAGGACCTCGCCATGATCATCGCTCCCATGGCGGAAAACGGCCAGGAGCCGGTGCTTTCCATGGGAAACGACGCCGCGCTTGCCGTGCTTTCGCAGCGGCCGCAGCTTTTATACAATTATTTCAAACAGCTTTTTGCGCAGGTGACCAATCCAGCCATCGATCCCTACCGGGAAAACCAGGTGATGTCGCTCATGGGATTCATGGGAAGGGAAGGAAACCTTCTCGACGAGACGCCCCTCCACTGCCGCCAGCTCAAACTGCCGCACCCGATATTGACAAACGAGGACATGGACCGGCTGCGCAGCGTGGACCAGGACGGGTTTACCGCCGCCACGATCCCGATGTTCTTTTCCCGGGGAGCCGGCGCCCGGGAGTGCGCCGCAGCCCTTGATGCCATGGGCGGGGAGGCGGTGCGGCTTGTTGACAAGGGAAATGCGCTGCTCATCTTGAGCGACCGCGGCGTCACCGACTCGCGCGTGCCGGTGCCGGCCCTGCTTGCGGTGTCGGCGGTGCACCACCATCTCGTGGCCGCTGGCAAGCGCCAGCTCACCGGCGTGATCGTGGAGACCGGCGAGGCCCGCGACGTCATGCATTTCGCGACCCTCATCGGGTTCGGCGCGTCGGCCGTTAACCCGTATCTGGCGTTCGAGACCGTTGCCGATCTGTCAAGGACCGGCATGTTGTCGCGGGAATTGAAGCCGGAAACGGCGATTGACAATTACATCACCGCGGTGAAAAAAGGCCTGCTCAAGATCATGTCGAAGATGGGCGTATCCACCATCCGCAGCTACAAGGGCGCGCAGCTGTTCGAGGCCGTCGGGCTCAACCGGGAATTCATCGACCGCTATTTTCCCAATACGCCCTCGCGTATCGGCGGTGTCGGGCTCGACGTGGTCGCGGCCGAGGCCATGAGCCGGCACGCCGCCGCTTTCAATGCAAAAAGCGGCGAATCGCTCGCGTCCGGCGGTGATATCCACTACAGAAAAGACGGGGAAAAACATCTTTTCACGCCCGAGGCTATCGCGCTTCTACAGCAGGCGGTGCGTAAAAATGACTACGGGCTGTACCGCCACTACGCGGCCGCGATCAACAACACGGCAACGAACCTTTGCACCTTGCGGGGACTGTTTACCTTTAAAGAACGGACGCCGGTACCGCTTGATGAAGTGGAGGCGGAGGAAAAAATCATCAAACGGTTCGTGACCTCGGCGATGTCGTTCGGCTCCATAAGCAAGGAGGCGCATGAGGCCATGGCCGTTGCCATGAACCGCCTGGGAGCAGCGAGCAATTCAGGCGAGGGCGGGGAAGACGAAGACCGCTTCCGTCCCCTTGACAACGGCGATTCGCTCAACAGCGCGGTCAAACAGGTCGCCTCGGCGCGGTTCGGGGTGACAAGCAGCTATCTGGTGAATTCCCGCGAATTGCAGATCAAGATCGCCCAAGGCGCAAAACCGGGCGAAGGCGGCCAGTTGCCGGGACACAAGGTGAACGCCGAGATCGCCAAAGTACGCTACGCAACGCCGGGGGTCGCGCTGATTTCGCCGCCGCCGCATCATGACATCTATTCGATAGAGGACCTGAGCCAGCTTATTTTCGACCTTAAAAACGCCAACCCGCAGGCGCGCATTTCGGTGAAGCTCGTCGCCGAGGCCGGCGTGGGCACTATCGCGGCGGGAGTCGCAAAAGGCAAGGCCGACATGGTGCTCATCAGCGGGCATGACGGCGGCACCGGCGCATCTCCGCTTTCGTCAATCAAATACACGGGGGCCCCCTGGGAAATCGGGCTTGCCGAGACCCAGCAGACCCTGCTGCTCAACCGGCTCCGCGATCGCATACGCGTCCAGGTCGACGGGCAGCTGCGCACCGGGAGGGACGTGGTGATCGGCGCGCTGCTCGGCGCGGAAGAATTCGGTTTCGCCACCGTGGCACTGGTGACGCTTGGGTGCGTCATGATGCGCAAATGCCACCAGAACACCTGCCCGGTGGGTGTTGCCACGCAGGACCCTGAGCTGAGAAAACGTTTTACGGGAAAGCCCGAGCATGTCATGAACTTCATGCGGTTCGTGGCGCGCGACACGCGGGAGCTCATGGCGCGGCTCGGGTTCCGCACCATTGACGAAATGGTGGGCCGCGCCGACGTGCTCGATAGCGACGCCGCAATAGGGCATTACAAAACCAAAGGTCTCGATTTTTCCGCCGTGTTTGCGGTGCCGGTGCTCCCGGCGGGAACCGCGCTGCGTTGCACCGGTCCGCAGCGGCACGATTTCTCCCATTGCCTCGACCTCGAACTCATCGAACAGTCGAAGAAAGCGCTTGACGAAAGGCAACAACTCAACCTTTACGCCTCCATACGCAACTACAACCGCGCCGTGGGCGCCATGCTCAGCGGCGAAGTGTCGAAGCGGTACGGCTCGCGCGGCCTCCCCGCCGACACCATCCGGTGCAAATTCACGGGCTCCGCGGGCCAGAGCTTCGGCGCGTTCTGCGCGCCGGGCATCACCTTCGAGCTTGAAGGCGACGCCAACGATTATTTCGGCAAGGGCCTTTCGGGCGGGAAACTCATCGTGTATCCGCCCAAGGGTTCGACGTTCAGGTCGCACAACAACATCATTACCGGAAACGTGAACCTGTTCGGAGCGACCGGCGGCGATGCCTTCATTAACGGCATGGCGGGCGAACGTTTCGCCGTGCGCAACAGCGGCGCCACCGCGGTGGTGGAAGGCGTGGGCGACCACGGCTGCGAATACATGACCGGCGGCGTGGTGGTCATCATCGGGCGAACCGGCATCAATTTCGCCGCGGGCATGAGCGGGGGGGTTGCCTTCGTACTCGACGACACGCAGTTGTTCGACACGCGGTGCAATCTAGAAACCGTGGACATCGAGCCCGTCGCGGATCCGGCCGATCGTGAATTGCTGCATTCCCTCATTGAAAAGCATGTCGCTTACACCGGCAGCGAATACGCGGCGCGCATCCTGCGAGACTGGACCGAGATGCTGCCGCAGTTCGTGAAAGTAATGCCTGTTGATTACCGGCGCGCGCTCGAGCGCCTGCGGCGTGAAGAATCGAAGGAGACCGAAACGGTCTCGGTGACCGAGGAGGTTTTTCGCTGATGGGAAAGCTCACGGGATTTCTTGAATATCAACGGAAGAATTACGGCTACCGGCCGGTGGCGGAGCGCGTGAACGATTACCGCGAGCAGGTCGTGCCCCTTACGGCGGAAGAACTTTCGCGCCAGGGCGCGCGCTGCATGGACTGCGGCATTCCCTTTTGTCATGCCATGGGGTGCCCGCTGTTCAACCTGATCCCCGAATGGAACGACCTCGTTTACAAAAACAAGTGGCGCGAGGCGTACGAGCGGCTGTCGCTCACCAACAATTTCCCTGAGGTCACCGGGCGGATATGCCCGGCGCCGTGCGAGACCTCGTGCACGCTCTCCATCAACGACGCCCCCGTGACCATCAAGCAGATCGAGCTGGCGATCATCGAGCGCGCCTACAGCGAGGGATGGGTGGTGCCCCGGCCGCCCGATTTTGAAACGGGAAAAAAGGTGGCCGTGATCGGCTCCGGGCCGGCCGGGCTTGCCGCGGCCCAGCAGCTTCGCCGCCTGGGCCACCGCGTCACGGTGTTTGAAAAGACCGAACACATCGGCGGCATCATGCGCTACGGCATCCCGGATTTCAAGCTCGAGAAACAGGTGCTTGACAGAAGGCTTGAGCAGCTGCGCGCCGAAGGAGTCGAGTTCGAAACCGGCGTGGTGATCGGCGAGGACCTGTCGGTGCGGTACCTGCGGCGCACCTACGACGCGATCCTGCTTGCCCTTGGCGCGGGCGAACCGCGCGACCTGCAGGTGCCGGGCCGTGGGCTCGAAGGCATTCACCACGCAATGGAATACCTTACGCTTTCCAATTCGTTTCGGGCGGGTGAAATTCCGGAGCAGCAACTCATTTCCGCCAGGAATAAAACCGTGCTGGTCATCGGCGGCGGCGACACGGGCAGCGACTGCGTGGGGACCGCAATACGTCAGAAGGCGAAAAAGGTGTATCAGTTCGAGATACTGCCCAAGCCCGAGCAATGGGACAACACCTTCAACCCCTCGTGGCCGGCATGGCCGCAAATATTGCGCACGTCAACGTCGCACGAGGAGGGCTGCGAGCGGCAATGGTCGGTGACCACCAAACAGTTTACCGGCAAAGATGGCCGCGTGCATCAGGCCTCCTGCGCCCGTGTGGAATGGAAGCCGGACCCGGCCTCGGGACAGATGAAAATGAGCGAGATCCCGGGCTCCGACTTCACGATCGACGCCGACCTCGTGCTGCTGTCCATGGGGTTCCTCCATGTCAAGCACAGCAGGCTGCTTGCGGGACTCGGCATCGGCTTTGACAACCGCGGAAACATCATGGCGGGCAGCAACCATGCGACAAACGTAAGCGGCGTTTTTTCCGCCGGCGATTCAAGCCTCGGCGCTTCGCTCGTGGTAAGGGCCCTGTATAACGGCCGGGAAGCGGCAAAATCGATTGATGCTTTTTTAAGTTGACTTGCATTGGTTATAAGCATTATTTTGAAACTGTTAAAAATGCATAAGAAATACAAAATATGGTGTGTCTGGTGCGGTACCTATCCCAAATGTGGGATAGCGGCAGGCACCAGGAAAGGGACGCGGATTTAGAAAATGTTCAAAAATTCCTGGCATATTTTGGGAGGGATTTTCATGAAATGCCAGGTATTCCCGCCTTCTTTTCTCCGGGGAGGCATTTGGCCGCCCGGAGTTACTGAGGCAGAATCACTGGCTCCAAGCAAAAGACATCTATCCAGACAAGGGTAGGTGTCTTTTGTTTTACTATGATTTATGTGATTCGTTTGATTACCATGATTTTAAGCGCGGAAGAAGGTTATAAAGAAAAGGAATCATAAACGAGAGAGGTAGCGTTTGAAAGGCATATTGGCATTAGAAGACGGAACCATATTCGAGGGTGACGGATTTGGTGCTGCCGGAGAGGCTTGCGGCGAGGCTGTGTTCAACACCAGTCATTCCGGGTACCAGGAAGTGCTTACCGACCCATCGTACTGTTCCCAGATCGTGACCATGACCTATCCGCTCATCGGCAACTACGGCGTCAACGATGCCGACGTGGAGTCGGGCAGGGTACAGGTGTCGGGATTTGTGGTGAGGGAATATTGCCCGTACCCGTCAAACTTCCGCTCCCAGAAAACGCTCCACGATTACCTGAAGGAAGCCGGTGTGCCTGGTGTGTCTGGCATTGATACTCGCAAACTCACCCGCAGGCTCCGCATCGCAGGTGCCATGAAGGCCGTGATCTGGACAGGCGACAAGGCGCCGGCGGCTTCCATGCTGGTGGAAAAGGCAAAGGCGTGGAAGGGGCTTGTGGGCGTTGACATTGTCAAGAACGTAACCTGCAAAAAGCCTTACGAATGGGAAGGGGCGAAAAACGGCGGCAAATACAATGTGGTGGCGTTTGACTTCGGAATAAAATTCAACATTCTCAGGATTCTCAAGGCCATGGGCTGCAGGCTCACGGTGGTGCCTGCGTCAACCACGGCAAAAGAGGCGCTTGCACACAAGCCCGACGGCATTTTCCTGAGCAACGGTCCTGGCGATCCGGCTGCGGTGACGTATGCCATAGAAACCATACGCGAGCTCAAGGGCAGGCTCCCGATTTTCGGGATATGCCTCGGCCACCAGCTTTCGGCGCTCGCGCTCGGCGCCAAGACCTACAAGCTCAAATTCGGGCACCGCGGGTCCAACCATCCTGTCAAGAACCTGGAAAACGGGACAATAGCGATCACTTCCCAGAATCATGGGTTCTGCGTGGATATGGAAAGCCTTAAGACAGGCGGCGTCAAGATGACTCACCTTAACCTGAATGATAATACCTGTGAAGGATTGTCTGATATGAAAAGCAAGCTCTTCTGCGTTCAATATCATCCAGAAGCCTCCCCCGGTCCTCATGATTCAGGTTACTTATTCAAGCAGTTCATCACTATGATGGAGAATAATTAAAATGCCAAAGCGTTCCGACATCCATAAAATCTTAATCATCGGCTCCGGCCCCATCGTGATCGGCCAGGCGTGCGAATTCGATTATTCCGGTACTCAGGCGTGCAAGGCGCTGCGTGAGGAGGGATTCGAAGTCGTGCTTGTCAACTCGAACCCTGCAACCATCATGACCGACCCAAACACGGCGGACAAAACGTATATCGAGCCCATCACGCCGGAGATCGTTGAGAAGATCATCGCCCGGGAACGCCCCGACGCGCTGCTGCCCACCATGGGCGGCCAGACCGGTCTCAACACCGCCATGGAGCTCGCGGAAAACGGCGTTCTGTCGCGGTACAACGTGCAGCTCATCGGCGCGGATTATAATGCAATCAAGAAGGCAGAAAACCGGAGCGAGTTCAAAAAGGCGATACAGCGCATCGGGCTCGAGGTGCCGAGGAGCGCGCTGGCTTATAATATGGAAGAGGCCTGGAACATCGCCAGGGACATCGGGTTTCCGCTCATCATCAGGCCGAGCTTTACGCTTGGCGGCACGGGCGGCGGCATCGCGAACAACGAGGAGGAGTTTGAGCGCGTGGCCGACCACGGCCTGCGCTGCTCGCGAATCAACGAGATCCTCATCGAGGAATCGGTGATCGGCTGGAAGGAATTCGAGCTCGAGATCATGCGCGACAAGGCCGACAATGTGGTGATCATCTGCTCCATAGAAAACGTTGACCCCATGGGCATCCACACGGGCGACAGCATCACCGTGGCGCCGGCGCAGACCCTCACCGACAAGCAGTACCAGCACATGCGCGACGCATCCATCGCGATCATCCGCGAAATCGGCGTGGAGACCGGCGGGTCGAACATCCAGTTCGCGGTGAACCCGGCAAGCGGCCGCATGGTGGTGATCGAGATGAACCCGCGCGTGAGCAGAAGCTCGGCCCTGGCGAGCAAGGCCACCGGTTTCCCCATTGCAAAGTTCGCGGCGAAACTGGCCTGCGGCTACACGCTCGACGAGATACGCAACGACATCACGCGCGAGACACCGGCGAGCTTCGAACCGGCCATCGATTATTGCGTTGTCAAGATACCGCGGTTTGCGTTCGAGAAGTTCCAGGACGCCGATCCGTCTTTGGGCATCCAGATGAAATCGGTGGGCGAGACCATGGCCATCGGCCGCACGTTCAAAGAGGCGCTCGGCAAGGGGCTGCGTGGCCTCGAAATCGGGAAGCAGGGGTTTCAGAGCGTTCCGCGGCCCGAGAAAACCAAGGAGGAGATTGTCAAAAACCTGGCCTTGCCGCGCGCCGACCGGATCTTTCTTATCCGTCATGCAATTGACAAAGGCGTGTCCGTTGCGGACATCGCAAGGGCGACCGGCATCGATCCATGGTTCCTCGACAATATGCGCGAGATCGTGGAGTATGAAACGGCCTTGACGCCGAAACTGCTGATCCGGCCTGCGGCCGATCTCAAGACCGCCCTTGTCAAGGCGAAAAAGTACGGTTTTTCAGACATGCAGCTGGGCAAGCTTTTATCAACTGACGACCTGGCAATAAGAAAAAAGCGCAAGGAACTTGGCATTGCGGTCACCTACAAGCTCGTTGACACCTGCGCCGCGGAGTTCGAGGCGTACACGCCGTATTATTACTCGACCTATGAAGACGAGGATGAGGGGGTTCCGTCAAATAAAAAGAAGATCATCATTCTCGGCGGCGGTCCTAATAGAATCGGACAGGGCATCGAGTTCGACTACTGCTGCTGCCAGGCAAGCTTTGCGCTGCGCGAGCTGGGCATCGAGTCCATCATGGTAAACTCAAACCCCGAGACCGTATCCACCGACTACGATACGTCCGACAAGCTGTATTTCGAGCCGCTCACGTTCGAGGACGTGATGAACATTGTCGAGAAGGAAAAGCCGGCGGGCGTGATCGTGCAGTTCGGCGGACAGACGCCGCTCAACCTCGCGCGCAAGCTGCACGACGCGGGCGCGCCCATCATCGGCACTACCGTCGATTCGCTGGAGCAGGCGGGCGAGCGCGGCGCATTCTTCACGATGGTGAAGAAGCTCGGACTGCACCAGGCGCAGAACGCCATGGTGACCTCGAAGCAGGAAGCCTGCGATGTTGCTGCGAAAATCGGGTATCCCGTGCTCATGCGGCCCTCGTTCGTCTTGGGCGGACGCGCCATGAGCATCGTATACGACGAGGCCGAACTCCTTTCGTGCATCGACGAGGCGCAGGCGGTTGCCGAGAACCGGCCCCTGCTCATTGACAAATTCATATCCGACGCGATCGAAGTCGACGTCGACGCGGTGAGCGACGGCGAGAAAACCATGATCTGCGGCATCATGGAGCACATCGAGGAGGCGGGCATCCATTCGGGCGACAGCGCGTGCGTGCTGCCGCCGCACACCCTTTCCGACGACATCATCGACGAAATACGGCGCCAGACCTTCGCCATCGCGGCCGAGCTCAAAGTGGTGGGCCTGCTCAACATCCAGTACGCGATCAAGGACGAGGTCGTGTACGTGCTGGAAGTCAACCCGCGCGCGTCGCGCACCGTTCCGTTCGTGAGCAAGGCAAGCGGCATACCCTGGGCCAAGATCGCGGCAAAGGTGATGGCGGGCGTCAAGCTCGCCAAGATCCCGGAAGCCGCGGAGCGGCCGCTCGGCTATTTCGCGGTCAAGGAATCGGTGCTGCCGTTCAACAAGTTCCCGGGCGCCGACACCGTGCTCGGCCCCGAGATGAAATCGACCGGCGAGGTCATGGGCATCGACAAGGACTTCGGCCTGGCGTTCGCGAAGTCGCAGGAGGCGGCGGGCAACGTGCTGCCGCGGTCCGGGACGGTATTCCTGAGTGTCAAGAACAGCATGCGGCGCAACATCATCTTCATGGCGAAGAAAATCGCCGACATGGGGTTCAAGCTCTGCGCGTCGGAGGGCACCTGCAAGGTGCTGCGGAGCAACGGCGTGAACGCCAAGGAAGTGCCGAAGATCGGCGAGGGGAAGCCCGACATCGTGGACCTCATCAAGGCGGGCGACATCAACCTGATCGTCAACGTGGTGGCGGGCAGAAAGTCGCAGATGGATTCGAAACCGATCCGCAGCGCGGCCGTAGTGCAAGGGATTCCCTATATCACCACGCTCGAGGCGGCGCAGGCGGCGATCAGCGCCATGGATTCGCTCGAAAAAACCGGTTTTTCCGTAAAGTCAATCCAGGATTACGCCGCCGCGCTGGTAAAAGGCAAGGCGCGCGATGCCGAGGATACCATCGATTTCAAGAAGTCGCTGTGGACGGAGTGAAGAATTGCGGATTCCGGATTGCGGAATGCGGATTGAAAAACGTCAACGCTGAATTCAACTATCATCCTATCAATGGCGGGGGTTCATTATGTCCAAGTTCATCTTTGTGACCGGAGGCGTGGTGTCGTCGCTGGGCAAGGGCATCACGGCGGCGTCGATAGGTCTTTTACTCAAGAGCCGCGGGCTGTCGGTCATCAACCAGAAATTCGATCCCTATCTCAACGTCGACCCGGGCACGATGAACCCCTACCAGCACGGCGAGGTCTATGTAACCGACGACGGCGCGGAAACCGACCTCGACCTCGGCCATTACGAACGCTTCACGGGCGCGACAACCAACAAGAACTGCAACTACACCTCGGGCCGCATCTACGATTCCCTGATTAAAAAGGAACGCCGGGGCGATTTCCTCGGCGGCACGGTCCAGGTGGTGCCCCATGTGACAGCCGAAATCTGCGAGTCGGTGCGCTCGGTGGCGAAACCCGACGTCGACGTCGTGATCTGCGAGATCGGCGGCACCGTGGGCGACATCGAGAGTCTGCCGTTTCTTGAGGCGCTCCGCATCTTCCGCATCCAGGAAGGGAGGAACAACTGTTTCTTCATCCATGTAACGCTCGTTCCGTACCTTCACAAGGCGTGCGAGGTGAAGACCAAGCCGACCCAACATTCAGTGGGAAAGCTGCGCGAGATCGGCATCATCCCCGACATGCTCGTGTGCCGCACCGAAATGCACCTCGACAAGGACGTGCGCCGCAAGATATCCCTGTTCTGCAACGTGGACGAGGAGGCGGTGGTCGAGGCCATGGACGCGGAACATTCCATTTACGAAGTGCCGCTCGAGTTCGCGGCCCAGGACATTGACACGGTCATCATCGACACGCTCGGCCTGCGCGCCGGCCGCCGGAACCTCAAGCCCTGGCGCGAATACGTGGACAAGGTTATTTCCGCCGAAAAGACGGTCAACATCGCGATCGTGGGAAAGTATTCGGAACTTCTTGACGCGTACAAGTCGATCCATGAGTCGCTCAACCACGCGGGCGCGTTCCACAACGCAAAGGTCAAGATCCTGAGCGTGTCGTCGGAGGACATCGAAAAAAGCGGAGCCGAGAAGATCCTAAAAGAAGCGCACGGCGTTTTGGTGCCCGGCGGCTTCGGCGGCCGCGGCGTGGAGGGAAAGATCATGGCCGTCCAGTACGCACGGGAGAAAAACGTGCCGTATTTCGGCATCTGTTACGGCATGCACATGGCGGTCATTGAGTTCGCGCGCCACGTTCTCAACCTGCCCGACGCAGACACGACCGAAAACAGCCCTGAAACCAAGAACCCGGTCATCCACCTCATGGAAGAACAAAAACGCGTTCTCAACCTGGGCGGCACCATGCGGCTCGGCGCTTACCCCTGCGTTCTTAAAAAGGGGACCTTGGTCCGGAAGTGCTACGGCAAAGACCAGATCTCGGAGCGCCACCGTCACCGCTACGAATACAACAACGACTACAAGGAACGGTTCGAAAAGGCCGGGCTCATCGCCTGCGGCGAATCGCCTGACGGCATTCTCGTCGAGATGGTGGAGCTCCACAACCATCCGTGGTTCGTGGGCGTGCAGTTCCATCCGGAGTTCAAATCGCGCCCCATTGAACCGCATCCGCTGTTCAGGGACTTCGTGGGCGCGAGTTTGAAAAATAAGGGGAAAAAATAAAAATAGCCACAGAGACACAGGGAATTATAATTTTCTCCGTGCTCCAAATCTCCGTAGTGAATGTTGATTTTATAGAAGGAACAGCATGTCAGATAACCTTCACGAACAATGCGGCGTGTTCGGTGTGTTCAACAGCCACGAAGCGGCGGAACTGACGTATCTCGGCCTCTACGCGCTCCAGCACCGGGGCCAGGAAAGCTCCGGCATCGCGGTGTCGAACCAGACAGCGGTCACCATGCACAAGGCGATGGGCCTGGTGAACCAGGTGTTCAAGCATCAGGAAACGCTCGACGGGCTCAAAGGTTCGAGCGCGATAGGCCACAACCGGTATTCCACCACCGGTTCCTCCGATCTCTGCAATGCCCAGCCCATCCTCATCAACTGCCGGATCGGACAGATCGCGGCCGCGCACAACGGCAACCTCACCAACACGGTAAAGCTCCGCGGCGAAATGGAAAATGACGGCTCCATATTCTCCTCCACCACCGACACCGAGGTCGTCGTGCATCTCATCGCGCGTTCCAAACAGGAAACCGTGGAGGCGATGATCCTCGATGCTCTCTCGCGCGTCAAAGGATCGTATTCGATCCTGTTTCTCACCAAGGACGCCCTCTACGGCGCGCGCGACCCGCGGGGGTTCAGGCCGCTGCTTCTGGGCAAGTCGGGGGATGTTACGTTCCTTTCGTCGGAGACCTGCGCCTTTGACCTGGTGGGGGCGGCAATCGAGCGGGAGGTGAAGCCGGGCGAGATGGTGCGGATTGATAAGAACGGAATCCAGACCTATTCGATCCCGCTGTTCGAACGCGTCAAGCGGCCGTCCTACTGTATTTTCGAATACATCTATTTTTCCCGTCCCGATTCGTTCGTGTTCGGCGAAAACGTCGACAAGATACGGCGGCGTCTCGGCCGGCAGCTCGCCAAGGAGCACCCGGTGGCCGGCGCGGACCTCGTGATGGGCGTTCCCGACTCTGCCACCACGGCAGCTCTCGGGTTTGCCGAGGGTTCGGGCGTGCGGTTCGACATCGGCCTCATCCGCAACCATTACGTGGGCCGCACGTTCATCCAACCGGTTCAGTCGGGCCGCGACCTCGGCGTGCGCATCAAGTTTAATCCCGTCAAGGGAGTGCTCAAGGGAAAGAAGATAGCCGTTGTGGATGACTCCATCGTGCGGGGCACCACCATGAGGAAAATTGTGAAACTGCTTCGCACGGCCGAGCCTGCCGAGATTCATTTGCGCATCTCGTCGCCGCCCATCATCTGCCCGTGTTTTTACGGCATCGACATGCCCACCAAAAAGGAGCTCATTGCGTCGGAAAAGAAGGTGGAGGAGATCCGAAGGTACCTTGACGTGGATTCGCTCGGCTATCTTTCCATTGACGGATTGCTGTCGGTGGTTTCAGCGCCCCGAGAAAATTTCTGCGTGGCCTGTTTTTCCGGCGATTATCCGATTGAGCCGTTTGGGGAGAAAGGGCATTGTTAGTCCGTTTTGATTAATCAATTGCATTTTCTTGCGGGGGAGGCCTCCCCCTCGCCGCGGCCCGGCCGCGCGCGAAATTGTTTCCTGCGATATCGTATCCGAAAATTGGCGCGCCCGGTCCTTCGCTACCGCGATGCAGTAACCCGCCAGATATATATCTACACATTAAATCGTATCGACAAAATATCCCCGTCCTTGACAATATATTCTTTTCCCTCCATCCTAAACTTTCCCGCATCCTTGACTCCGGTTTCAGATCCGGTCGCCATCAAATCATCATAGGAAAAGCATTCTGCGCGGATGAAGCCGCGGGCGAGATCCGAGTGGATGGTGCCTGCCGCCTCAACCGCGTTTGAGCCTTTGAGCAGCTCCCACGCACGTACCTCGTCTTCCCCAACGGTAAAGAAGCTGATGAACCCGAGCGTTTCGTATGCGACAAGCGTGAGGCGGTCGGCGGCCGACTCGTTTATTCCGGCGTCGTCCATGAATGCTTTGATTTCCGATTCGTCAGCAAGCCGCGAAAGTTCCATTTCAAAATTGCCCGAGCATTCAATGGCTTTGTATTTTTTTGACAGGTCATTGACGATGCCGGGATTCTTTTTAAAAGTGTCCTCATTGGAATTAAGGATGAGAAAGAGCGGCTTCTGGGTGAGAAATTGAAATCCGCGAAGCATTTTCTTTTCATCCGCCGTAAATTCAAGCGACCGTATTGACTGCATCTTGTTGAGGCATTCAAGGATTTTCTGCAGCAGCTTTTCTTCAGCCGCAAGCGCTGGGGTTTTCCCGCCCTTTGCAGACTGCGCGATGCGCGCCAGGCGGTTCTCCGCGATGATCTGGTCCGAAAGCAGAAGTTCCTCCTCGATGGCAGCAAGGTCCTCAGCCGGCGAAGGCACCTTTCCCTCGCCTGAGGGAAAGTTACGCAGCACCACGGCCAGGCTGTCCGTGGTCTTGACAAGCCGCATAAGGTCGGGGCTGAACAGCTCCTCTTTTTTCGTTTCGTCCTTTTCCACGCCAACAAAATCGACGAGCTCCATTCTGGCGTAGGTGGTCTTTTTCGGATGGTACAGCCGCGACAGGCTGGTGACGCGCTCGTCGCCAACGCTCACGGTCGCGATGTTCGGCTCGGTTTTCGCCGCGGCATAGGCCGACACCTCGGCCCGCGACTTCGACAGCGCGTTGAAGATGGTGGTCTTGCCCGATTTGGGCAGGCCGATGAGTCCGATTTTCAAAATGATGCCCCGAAGATGGAAGTAAAATGAGGGATGAAAATAGCAGATGCCAATAATAAAGGGATATTTGATGAAGGAAGGCTCGCCCTGGTTCCCGGCTTCCTCCGCCGCCGCGTTAGTCCGGACTGGAGTGGTGCGCAAGGGCGCATTGACGGCCGACCCCGCCGCTAGGCATCTGGCTGTCCGGCAACGAGGCCGAATGGCCGAGCCCGGAAGGAGGGACGACCCGAGCCCGAGTCTTTACGAAGGCGAGGGGAACGCACATGTTTATTTTGTTAATCTATTTCAATGGCCCCACCACCCGCTCAAGCACATCGCCAAGTTCTTCTTTTGTAAATGGCTTCCTCAGCTTACCCTTGAAACCAAACGCCGGCGGGTCGGTCATCACCGGGTCTTCCGAAAAGCCGCTCGCCGCGATTGCGATGACCGCGGGGTTGATTTTCAGCAAATCCTTCAGGGTGTCCTTGCCTCCCATGCCGGCCGGCACGGTAAGGTCGAGGATGACAAGGGCGTACGGCACCGGCGAGGAAAACGCCTTTTGATACTTTTCAACCGCTTCGGCGCCGTTTTTTGCGGGATCCGCGGTATAGCCCATGGTCTTCAGCATCTCGGCCGCCACGTCGCGAACGAAATCCTCATCGTCCATGACGAGCACGACACCCTGGCCGCGGTGCTTTTTTATCCTTGTGGAAAGGGGCTCCGCCGCGGCGGACGGGTGCGCCGGCAGATAGATATAAAATGTTGAGCCGATGCCGAGTTCCGATTCCGCCTCGATGATGCCTTCGTGCTTCCTGATGATCGAATAAGCGGTTGCAAGCCCGAGCCCGCTTCCTTCCTGCTTGGTGGTGAAGAACGGGTCAAAAATATGCGGCAGGTGGTCCTTTGAGATTCCAATGCCGAAATCGCGGATGGAAATGCGCACATAATCGCCTTGCGCAAGAGGCGCCGGAACCGGCTGGCCTTTCGGGAAATTTTCCGCGGTCACGACCACCGATCCGCCCGTGGGCATTGCCTGCCGGGCATTGATGAGAATATTATCGATGACTTGCCCAAATTGGTTTTCGTCAACCTCGCACGGCCAGAGGCCGTCGGGAAAACCGAAGCGCGCGCTCACGCTGGAGCCGCTCAGAACGAAATTTGTCGTGCTGGTGAGAAGGGGGGGGAGCGAGAGCGTCTTTTTGACCGGTGCACCGCCTTTCGAAAACGTAAGCAATTGTTGCGTGAGCGCGCGCGCCCTGTTGAAGACGTCGAGCGCTTTGGACAGGTTCATGGCCACCTTGTCTGCCGCACCCGACGAATTGAACATGCGCGCGACATCGATGTAGCCGAAGATGCCGGTAAGCAGGTTGTTGAAGTCGTGCGCGATGCCGCCGGCGAGGATGCCGAGCGATTCAAGCTTTTCCACCTTCTGCATCTGCTGCTCGAACCTTTGCTGGTCCTCCTCGGCCCGTTTGCGCTCGCTGACGTCGCGGTAGTTAATGACGATACCGTTGATCGCGCTGGCATCAAGGAGGTTTTTCCCCACGCATTCGAGCCAGCGCCAAGAACCGTCGCTGCGTCTGTAGCGGAGGAATATTGGGAAGCTCTCCAAAGGATGCGCCAAGGCCCTGCCGAAGGCCTCCTGGGCCCGCACCGAGTCGTCGGGGTGAATGTTTTTAAACACGTTTGCGCCGTATCGGTCCTCCGGGGTGAATCCAAGGATTCGGGTAAGTCCGGGGCTCGAATATTTCACTGTTCCGTTTCTGTCAACAACGGCGATGCCTTCAAAGGCGTTTTCGATGAGCGTTTTAAACCGCTGTTCACTGTCCCGCAGCGCGTCCTCGGCGTGTTTCTGGCTGGTGACGTCGCGCTTGATGGAACCGAACCTGAAACCGTTTTTCGTTTTTATCGGGAACACGACCTGCTGTATGATGGCCGACGACCCGTCCGGCTTCTGTATCGGCGTTTCGAAGGGTTTCCCCAGCATGGGATTGTCACCGCTTTTGATCATTGCACGCATCATCTCCCGGATGCGTTCGTAGAAACCGCGGGATTTCACCTCAGCCGGCCGCATCATGGCCTGCACGTCCCACATCGCCTTGCCGATAACGTCGCCGCGTTTGAGGCCGGTCATTTCTTCAAGCGCCGTGTTCCATTCGGTCACGGTTCCGGTCTCGTCAATGAGTGAAAACCCTTCGAGGTTCTGCTCTATCATGGAGCGGAACTTTTCCTCGCTTTCGCGCAGGGCCTCCTCGGCATGCCGCTGCTGGGTTATGTCGCGGGTGATGGCGCCGAGCCGGAATCCGCTGTACGTTTTGATGGGAAAAATGGTCTGTTGTATGAAAGCACGGGTTCCGTTTGGTTTGACGATCTTGGTCTCGTAGGGTTTTCTCCCGCCCGGCGTCCTGCCGCTTTTGAGAACGGAGAGCATTTTTTCCCTGCGGTTGAAATGGTCGGACGCCGTATTTTCATCCGGCCGCATCAGCGACTGCACCTCCCAGAGAGGCCTTCCCAGGACATCATGGCGCGCAAGGCCGGTGATGTCCTCAAGCGCCGCGTTCCATTCGATCACCATTCCCTTCTCGTCAATAAGGGCGAAGCCCTCGAGGTTCTGCTCGATGAGGGAACGGAACTTCTCCTCGCTTTCACGCAAGGCTTCCATTGCTTTCTTGTATTCGGTGATGTCAAGGGCGGAGGCGAGGACGCAGGGGCTGCCGGCGATCTGCACGAGTTCAGCTGACCACAAGACGGGTACGGTTCCCCCGTTTTTTCTGCCGATTTCAACCTCGATGGTGTGCAGAGACTTGGAGGCCGCGAGGTCCTTGAGCATTGCCTTGCGCGGTTCGTCGTCCCAAAGGCCGAGTTCGGCGGTGGTTTTGCCGATCAGTTCATTTTGATCGAAACCGGTGAGCTGTAACAGCTTGCTGTTGACATGAAGGAACATCCCGTCCGATTGCCGGGTGATGGACATGGCGACCGGGCTTGAATGAAAGACCCGCGCAAACTTTTCCTCGCTTTCGCAGAGCGACGCCACGGCTTTCTTCCGCTCCGAGATGTCCCTCGATATCGACAAGACGGCCTTTTTTCCATCATAGTTGATATAGTGGAAATTGACCTCCACGGGGATCTTCCTGCCGTCTTTGGCAACCAGGGTACGCTCGATCAAATGGCTTCCTTTTCCGGCAAAGACCGCGGAGACCTCGCGGTTGATCGCCTCTTCCTTCTTTTCGCTTATGTCCAAAGGAGAAAGGTCGAGCAGTTCCTCGCGGGTGTACCCGAGCCATTTGCACAACGTGTCGTTCACCTCAAGATAACGGCCGGGAAGGCCGTCGTCACGCATCTCGAACAGGGATGAGGCGTCCCGCAGATTGTTGAAAAAAAGCTCGTATTTCTTCTGGCTTGAAAGCAGGGCTTTATTGATTGACAAGGAGGGCAGACGTGGTTTTTTTTCAGGCTTTGCCATGATCGTTTTCCCCTTTAAGGAAGATAATCACCCTTTCCGGGTATTCAATCAGTCCTGTCCATTCCACGGGCGATTTTTTTTGTTAAAAGAAAATTCTAAACAGGGATCAGCTATAATTTTACATGATGGGCGGCGATAGTACAAAGTTTTTTCAGATATTACGATAAGCCGGTCCGCAACTATGCCATTACGTATGCCGTTGAAACGGCCCGCTGCCGGGGCAGGGAGCGATAAAACTATAAAAATCTCCGCATCCATTATTTATCTTGATAACCGCCACCGCCTTGATAAATTCTTCGCATCTTCTTTAAACAGAAAGGGGAAGTTTCATGAATCCCATAAAAAATATCGCCGGCCTCGATCCGGCAAAAAGGGCGTTTTCGCTGGTTGACGAATTCAAGGCGTTTGCCTTCAAGGGCAACGTCATCGACATGGCCGTCGGCATCATCGTCGGGGCGGCGTTCGGGAAGATCATAGATTCGTTTGTCAAGCACATCATCATGCCGCTCATCAGCCTGCTTCTTCCGGCGCAGCAGGACTACCTCAACTGGAAGCTCGTCATCGGGGCAAAGGTGGTGCCGTACGGACTGTTCGTCGGCGAGGTTGTGAACTTCCTCATCATCGCCGGGGTGCTTTTCATCTTCATCGTGAAATTCCTGGGGGTTCTTACCAAATCAAAGCAGAAGGAGGCGCTCGCGCCCCCGCCGTTGACAAAAGACCAGGAGCTGCTGTCGGAAATACGCGACTTGTTGCGGAATAAAAACTGATGATGCGACAAAAAACCAATCGGGGAGGGAATATGAAATCCATCAAAATACTATCAATCGCTGCCGGTGCCGTCGTGCTGGCGGCAGCGGCTGCACAGGGCGACCCGTGGAAGATCGACCTGGACCTCAACCTCACGACCGGGGTGAATTCCTACAGCGACAATTGGGTGGGCGGCGAGGCGGGATCGTTCAACTGGGGCTCACAGTTCCTCGGGATCGCGGAGAAGCAGATCACCGCAATCACCAACACCCGGTCCACGCTTAAACTGCAATTCGGCCAGACCGCGGTGCAGAACAAGGATACCAAGCAATGGGGCGCGCCGCAGAAATCGACCGACCTCATCGATTTCGAGGAGCTGTTCCGCTTCACCCTTCACGCATGGGTCGACCCGTTCATCAGTGTGCGTGGCATCAGCGAGTTTCTTGACGGCAGCGACACGCTTCTTACGCGTTATGTCAACCCCTGGGACGTCACCGAGGCTGTCGGCGCGAGCCGCACCTTGCAGAAGAACGACAATGTGGAATGGACCACGCGCCTCGGCGCTGCCGTGCACCAGCTGGTGGACCGCCAGCACCTCGACACCGCGACCGGCACACGCGCGACCGACGTGACCAACGACGGCGGCGCGGAATTCGACATGGACCTCAGGGCCAACAACAGGGAAAAGTGGGTGGAGTATCTCGGCTCGCTGAGGGTGTACGAAGCGCTCCTGAGCTCGAAGGCAAACGCGGCAAAGGGCACGCCCGCCGAAAACGACTGGCGATATCCGCATGTTAAATGGGAAAATACCCTGACATTGACATTTGCTAAATATCTCATGCTCAACATGTCAGCCTATGTGTATTACGACAAGGACATCAGCAAGGATGCGCGGCTGAAGGAGACGTTCGCGGCGGGCGTGACCTACGTGTATTCAAAAAAATAGCAGGTTCCGGATTTAATCACAGCGCCGGATGGGCAGAACACTTTTGATTCCGCCTGATAAATTTTTAAACGCCGGGTGAGGCATCTGCGGCGCTCGTGAGCGGAGCTTTTTTGCGTTGTCCTTCCCATTGCTGGTCGTCATTTCTTGACAATACTTTCCGTGGTTGACTTTTTGTTGAAGTGTTTCGCAACAACAGTTGCTCATGTGGCGCTGCTTCTGCCGGATGCATCTTCCGTGAAGATCATAGGTCCAAAAGTCAGTTGCCAGGGGAAAATTTTATTCCGGCGTTATGAACTGGACGACAGGTGACTGCAGCGATGAGCGGTGCAGGTATCTGGTCCGCGATCGCGGTTACCGCCGCACTCTTCTGGGAATAAGAGGCGGGGGTTCTTTAGAAAAACCCTGCGGATGAAAAAAAAAGGACCTCCGGCCTTTCGGCCGGAAGTCCCTTCCCATACAACACCACTACTCAGAATAACTGAGCAGGTCTGTTGCTTACGGCACCCGCGCCGTTCGGCACGGGTGCTGCAATCGGGTCGTCCTCGTTCGACGTTGACAAAAGATCATGCGTCGAAATAGAGGTGATATTCCCACGGGTGCGGACGGAGCGACATGGGATCGACCTCGTTCTTGGTCTTGTATTCGATCCACGTGTCGATCACGTCCTGCGTGAACACGTCGCCCTTGAGCAGGTACTCGTGGTCCTTTTCCAGGGCCGAAAGCACGTCGCGGAGCGAGCCGGGCGTGTGCGGGACCTTGGCGAGTTCCTCGGGCGGCAGTTCGTAGATGTCCTTGTCGAGCGGCTTGCCCGGGTCGATCTTGTTCTGGATGCCGTCGAGACAGGCCATGAGCATCGCCGGGAAGGCCAGATACGGGTTGCACGTCGGGTCGGGGCAGCGGAACTCGAGCCGCTTGGCCTTTGCCGATTCCGAGTACATCGGGATACGGATGGCGGCGCTGCGGTTCCTGCTCGAGTAAGCGAGGTTCACCGGCGCCTCGAAACCCGGCACCAGGCGCCGGAAGCTGTTCGTGGTCGGCGTGCAGAACGCAAGCAGCGACGGCGCGTGCTTGATGATGCCGCCGATGGCATAGAGCGCGGTCTTGGAGAGCCCGGCGTATTCGCCGCCCGCAAACATGTTCTTGCCGCCTTTCCAAATGGAAATATGCGTGTGCATGCCGCTGCCATTGTCCTGGAAGAGCGGCTTGGGCATGAACGTGACGGTCTTTCCGTATTTCTTGGCGACATTCTTGATGCCGTACTTGTATTTGATTACCGCGTCGGCCATTTGAACAAGCGGGGCGAACTTGATACCGAGTTCCGCCTGTCCGGCCGTGGCCACTTCGTGGTGCTGTTTCTCGCTCTCAACGCCCATTTTAAGGAGCGTGAGCATCATGTCGCTGCGGATGTCCTGCAGGGAATCGGCGGGCGGGACCGGAAAGTACCCTTCCTTGTGCCGGATCTTGTACCCGGTATTGTGCGAATTTCCGCATCCGTCAATATTCTCCGCGCGGCCGCTGTTCCAGATTCCTTCTTCGGAATCGATGTAATAATAACCGTAGTTGCAAGCCTGGCCATAGCGGATGTCGTCGAAGATGAAAAATTCTGCTTCGGGCCCGAAATAGGCGGTGTCGCCGACGCCGGAGGCCTTGAGGTACTTTTCCGCCTTGCGCGCAATGTTGCGCGGGTCACGCGAATAATCCTGGCCCGTGATGGGATCGCAAATGTCGCATATGAGCGTGAGCGTTTTATCCTTGAAGAACGGGTCGATAAACGCGGTCTCGGGCACGGGTTTAATCAGCATGTCGGATTCATTGATGGCCTGCCATCCGCGGATGCTTGATGCGTCGAAACCGAGACCCTTTTCGAATGCGCTTTCATCAACTTCAACCGTGGGGTAGGAGAAATGCTGCCAGGTGCCCAGGAAATCAATGAACCTGAAATCGACAACCTCAATCTTCTCGGCCTTGAGCATGGCCAAGACGTCCTTGGCTGTTTTTGGACTGCCCATAAAGCGGACTCCTTCTGAATAAGTGGTTGGATGTATGGAAACAACGTACACGGCAGTGCACGAAGGGGGTTGAAAATTGCAACTTGTATGCCATTCCTATATTGTTGAAATAAAACGGAAATTTGAAAAATTATAGAGGATTATGGCGGATTCAGGAAAGTATCCTAGCACGAAATTGTAACATCTGGCTGACAGGTGGTACAAAATTGTTTTAAATGATGAATGCTTGAAATAAAATATTTCAGTGAAAATACCCCACATCGGTGGCTTGCTATTGGTTTTGGCCGTCAGTTACATTTCCGCCATTCGCTTGCATCGCATCCAAAAACGAGTTGAGGTAATCAAGTTCCGATGAAACCCTCATCAATAAAAATTTCGCGTTGTAATCTTCCGGATCAAGCTGCAACGCCGTTTGGTAGTTGGAGATCATCTGCTCGAAAATCGCCTTGCTTTCCATAAGGTTCCGTATGATCTGAGCTTTTGATTTTCCGAAGTCCTGTTTTATCCGTAAAGTCGCTTCTTTATATTCAAGCATAAGCCCGTCAAAAACATGCCCCATGGCCTCGAAGTTTCTTTCCATCCTTTGCTTGACCGCAAGCGCGCTGTCCGGGTTCAGATTGCTGAGTTGCGGATACACGCTTTTTCTGTTTTTAATGATTGATGCAAGCTCCATGAACGGCTTTTTCTCAAGTTCGAATTTAGAGAAGATTATTCGCGGCTTATCGTCGGTGTTCACCGGCGCGCTGCCGGCAAGTTGGGCGATGGCGTCCTGATCCATGAGAAATCCGTTGAAAAAATCGTATATGGTATTGATGTTCAGCCGGACCAGGTCGTCTTTTATCTGCGTGTTCTGAAACAGTTCCTGTGCTTTGAAAAAGTCAATGGTCATGGGGCTTCTTGAGCCGAGCAGCACGGTGTGGCCGAAGGTCTTGTATCCTCCTGAGTAATACACAGCGACATAGGGAAAAACGGTATGGAACGTATTGAGGATGATCTTGTAGTCCTTCTCCAGAATGCCGTGCAGGGGGATCCACTGGCACATGATCCCCCGGTCGTTGAGCCGGTTTTTGCACAGCGCGTAGAATTCCTTTGTGTAAAGGATCCAGCTGTCGCTGCTCGTGGGGTGCGTGGCGTCCGCGCTGATGATGTCGTAGCGCCTGCCGGTAGTGAGCACGTAATTGCGGCCGTCATTCACGATGAAATTTATTTTCGGACTGTTGAGCACGTCGTGGTTCTCGGCGGAGAAATTTTTCGCCGCGTTGAAGGCTTCCTTGCAGATCTCCACGCAATCCACGTGGGAAATGCCGGGCAGCCCCGCGATGGCACCGGCGACGATGCCGCTGCCGAAGGTCACGATAAGGGCATCTTGCGCCTGGGGGCAATACAACGCCGGCAGCAGCGCAAGAAAGCGGAAGGCCCGCATGCTGAAATAATCGGTGCTCACCTCGCCGGTGTTGTCGATGAGCAGGTATTTTTGCGCCGGCCGCCGCGTGTCCTGGAAAACGGCAGTGGTGCCGTTGACGTTTTCCTTAAGGTAAAGCAGGGTGTTCGCCGGGGGCGGATATTTGGCGCCGTACACGGGTAAAAAGGCATTCTGGGGGATGGCGATGGTGAGGAGGCACGCAAGGACAATGCAGCTTCCACTGACGGCAAGCCGCAGCGGCTTCAGTAGGCTGGCTCCCCGCAAGAGGCACGCGGCACCTGTCAAAATATTCAAAAAACTCAGTACCGTGACGCTGTTCTGAACGCCGAAAAGCGGAATCAGAACAAATCCGCCGGCAAAAGACCCGAGCACGCCGCCGACGGTGTTGACGCCGTACGCTTCGCCGATGGATTTTCCCACCAGTGGCCGCCCGCCCGAATAGATTTTGCCGATGACGGGAAATGCGCCGCCCATAAGCATTGTGGGCAGGAGCATGGCGCAGGCAAACGAAACAAACCTGATGATGATTTCAGCGTTCCAGTTTTCCCCGAAAATTTTGCCGAGCGCAGGCATCAAATTGTTAAGCTGAGAAATGATGGGAATGGAAAGAATGCAGAGAAGGCCTATGCCGAACTCCATGATGCCCAGAAAAAGGAGAGGGTCTTTCTTTCTGTCGACAAACCGGGGAAACAAGTAGCCGCCAACAGTGATGCCGAAAAGAAAGGTCGAAAGCATTATTCCGAAAGAATGGATGCTGTTGTCCACGAAAAATTTGAGGATTCTAAACCATACCACTTCATACGCCATGGTGCAGAACCCTGCAAGCGCGGCGATGAGTAGGATAAACACGGCGTGTGGCGACCCGGCCTGCACGGCAACAACTTTTCTTTTCATGTGCTTTTCACCTCGGCCGGGACGGGCTTGATCACCACAGGAACTGCAAGCGCCACGGCAAGGTCGGTGAGCGCGGCGAGCACGATGCATCCTTTCATTCCCAAAGCCCCCAGCAGAAGAAAGATCGTCGCCAAACATCCCAGAACGCTGCCGAGCGTGTTTACGGAATATAGCAATCCCATGTCTGCTCCCAGTCGGTCGGCGTGCCTCACGTAGAGCTTGCATGCAACGGGAAACGTGGCGCCCATAAGGGTGGTGGGGATAACCATGAACAGCATCGACAGGGCGAAAAGCACGATCCTGAAGACAATAAAATTGGGGTTGAATAGCTTAAACACGCCAAGATAAATAGCTTGAAAAAGGGGAAACGCCAGAAGCATCACGATGACGGACATGAAAATTCCCGCATGAATGAGCGAAAACAACGCGCCGGTGTTTTTTGTTTTTTCAGAAATTCTTCCAAAGAAAATTCCCCCAATGGCAAGGCCGAGCATGAAGGCGGCCAGCACCGCGCTCACGGCAAAAACCGTGACCCCGAAAACAAGATTGAACATGCGGGCCCAAACTATTTCGTATACGAGGTTGCACACGCCCGAAATGAAAAACAGGGTGATGAGCGCGTTTCCGGAATTCTTGAGGGGTTTCATATCGTTTGCAGCCGTTTGATGATCAGCTTTGGGTTTCAAACCATTGGCAAAATAATATTCTTTTCAATCCATGAGGTCGGCTATTTTATTCCCGGATTACAAATATGAAATCGCGAATTGCACGTAGATAAAAAATTTACAAGATTTTTCATGATTTCTTTCATATATTTATGGATGTGGGGGTGGGCATCACGTGCGTCCTGCCGATTGCCTCACCATGATAACATTCAGAAAAGGAATCATGTTCACTGATGTGAACAGGATATTAATAATTCATTAACAATTTCCTTCGAATTCCTTTTATTTTTCTTATACTTATATTTTATGAGGTATTTTAACAATCAATCTGATTCTTGTGACAAGACCGGAATTCTTACCATTGATTAATTTCAGAACTCATCATTATTCATTTTAACGAAAGGGAGTTTTTATGACCACGTGTTCAAGAGCAGCAGTCGCGGTTCTGCTTGCGGGGTGTTTTGCGCTTTCGGTTTTTGCGCAGGACATTAACCTCACCGGAACCGTCACGGATTCCGCTACGCAGGCCGGAATAAAAGGCGCAATCGTCAAACTGAAGGTGGCGAAATTGTTCGATACGACCGATGCGAACGGTGCATATACCTTAACGGGCAACATCTCCGCGATCCGTTTTAACGGATCATATTCGACGCAGCTCGTCGGCACGCCGCATTTCAGGCAAAGCAGCCTTTACCTTGGCGTTGCGAACAACGGCGAACAGGTGAGGATCGACGTGTTTGACCTGCTGGGAAGGGACGTCAGGTCGTATGTGGATGCCAAGCTCGACCGCGGCAATTACCAGGTGAACATGTTCGAGCCCGCGTTCGCCGGACAGTTATACTTTGTCAAAGTGAATATCGGCGGCAAGTCCACTATGCTCAAGATGCCTTTCATGGGCGAAAAAGCCCAGGCCGCCGGACAGCTCATCAGGAAGATCAGCGGCAGTGGAAGCGCTAAGGTCGCGGCGGATAACGATACCCTTATCATCGTCGCCAGCGGTTACAAAACGATTCGCAAGGGGATCACCTCCTATACCGGCACCAACAATTTCGTGATGCCGTGGTACGGCCATGTTGGCTCCATCATGTTCGACATGGGCTCGTATTCGGGCGCCGAGTATCCCGCCGCCGTCATCGTGAACGATTCCGATCTCACCGGCGCAACCGTTCCCGTCAGGATCAAAAGCAGAGCGGACACCGTCGGTTTTACGCTGATTCTCAAGAAGGACCCGACCACGGCCGGGCAGTATCTCGACTCGATCTGGTTTAACATCAACAGCTCCGATTCGGCCAAACACATGATCATGGTCCAGCAGGCAAAGGATGCGATGGGCGACACCATCTATGCCTTCTACAACGAAGCTGCGCCGGCAATGCAAGATACCGCCACGGTTCAATGGTCGGGCAACGCCGCGGAAGTCAACCCGGGCGCGTCAATGTACGGCGGTCTGACCGTCAAGATGGCAATCAACGTGTCTGACCCGGATGTTGCCGATACATTCGTGACCGTCACCATAAAGAGCCAGCCCGCGGACTCGGTGGTGGGCATTCCCCTGACACTGCCGATGGTGCCGGGATCGTGGGGAACATTCTCCGGTCTGCTCGGGGTGACGACCGGACCTTCGTCGGCGGCGAACAGGACCATCAAGGTTACCGGAAAAGATGTCCTTCATGGCGAGGCCATTATAATCATCTATCAGGATAAGACACCGATGGAGACGAGGCTGGGAAGCATCTGCACATGGCGGCCGGTTATCGGATCTATTTTGCTCGATTCAACCGATTATCACGGCACGACGAGCAAAATGAACGTGACGCTGTACGACGATGACATTGCCGCCAACACCGCGGTCGTCACGGTGAAAAGCAAGAAGGACCCGACCGGGTTCATCGACACGCTCAAATATTCGGGCACGGGCTCGGGCAGGGTGTTTTCGTCGGACGTCGGCTTTTCCACGACGGCGTCCAATGCGACGACTGGCGTGATTGGGGTGCTGTCCGCCGGAGATTCTGTGTATGTAACGTATGTTGACGACACGCCGGACACCGTGATTGTTCAGGGATCGGCGTGGCATCCGTAAAGAGTATTCGAACCGGTAATTTTATCCCCGGCCCGCATGCGTTAAATGGTAATGCGAGCCGGGGATTTTTTTTCCTCATCAAATTTCCCCTTAATGCAGCGCTCTCAAAACGGATAATCCAAAGCCCATGCGAGGAAAAGGCTGGGGGAAAAACGGATGGCGCAAATCCGAATTACCATGCCTTCAGAAGGCAATGGCCGTGAGAAAAGTGTGAATGCTAGCGGGTCCTCTTCGGAGTAACGCCCACCGACGAGCCGAACACGTCGACCAGGTAATAGCCCGATTCGGAATAAACATGGCTCGTGTCCGCAAACGGCAAAAGGCGTACATTGGTGTAAAACGGAATTTTATTCCTGAAGCCGAACCAGACGCCGTGGTAATGGCCGGAGAGATAGGCGATGACATTGCGTTTGTCAAGATACCTGAACAATTCCTCGGAATTCATCACGGAGAAGCGCGGCGTTTCGGGATTAAGGGGAAAGTGCGAAAAAACGATGATCGGCATTTTGCTGGGGAAATTAGCGAGAATTTTCTTGAGCCAGAGCTTGGTCGACACCTTCACCGTGACCGTGGTCTTGGCGCCGTTCGACAGATCGAGAAACACCAGTCCCACGTTTTTATGCATGATCAGGTAGTTGAGGCGGTTGTCTCCGAACACCGAAAGGTAATTTTTTTTTCCGTTCTCGTCGGTGTCGTTCGTGATGTCGTGGTTGCCGATCACCGTGTAATAGGGCTTGTGCAGGCTGTCAAGCGCGGTTTTAAGCCATTGCATGTGCGCGAGGTCGCCGTTCTCGGTGAGGTCGCCGGCGAGCACCACGAAGTCCCATGAAGGCACCTTTGTCCTCCATTCGCCGATGACGTGCGCCATCGCAACGCTGTCGGCAACGCGCCCGCCTTCGCCGATATGCAGGTCGTTGCAAAAGATGAACCTGAAACGCTCGGTCGAATGTTTGTCCGCGCTGTCGGGTGAGCTGCAGTGCTGGCCTAACAGCAAAGCAAGGGAAGCGGCGAATGCTGCGATGAGGCGGAGTTTTGGCATGAGGAAAGGGGGTAGTTCCATATGCGCCTTTTCTTAGTATACCCAATAATACCGGGGAGGTCAATGCCAATTTTTCTTCTCATTCATGACCTCCTGAAACAACTCAGCGCGTGAATAGGTGCTGCCGCGCATCGAAAGGACGCCGTCTTGCAGCGGAAGGTCAAGAAGGTTCACGCCGCGCGCGCGCATGCGGAAGGGTATTCCGCTTGCGTAAAGGGCGGTCGGGGCGACATCGACGAATGACGGGACGCATTCGTTTTCATGGTACACGAGGGAATCCGGGGTTATGATAAAAAGCGGGACGAATTCAAAAAGCCGGTCGTCATAAAGAAACGATGCCTTTTTGTAGGAGCCCACGTCGGTGATGGGTGTATGGTCGCCGTACATGAAGATATAGGAGTTCGGGCGCAATTTCCTGATGCTCGCGATGAGACCGCGCAATTCCTTGTCAACATACGAAAGCGAATTGAAGTAGTTGAGGGTATGCTGGTCGGTTCCCGTTTTGAACTGGGGGCTCCGATAATACGGATTGACTAGGTTAAAGGGCTCATGGCTACTCATGGTGATGATGTAATACAGAAAGGGCTCCTGCTGCGCGCGGAGCTTGTTCTTGACAAAATCGAATACCGCGCCGTCCGGCGCGCCCCAGGATATCTCGCGCAGGCCCATGGCCGTCATGTCGTAAAACTTCTGGAATCCCATTTTATCGTAGGCTTCGGTCCTGTTGTCGAAAATGCCCTTGTTGCCGTGGAAGGCAATGGTTTGATATTTGGTGATGTTGAACCGCTTGAGCATGGAATTGATGTACCGGTAATTATGCAGTTTTATCGAGGGGAAATCCGCGAGCGGTTCAAGGCTGTTGATCACGGAGACCTCGCAATCGGTGGTAAGGCCCGCCTCGTGGTAGCTGAGGGCGTACGGGAAATAAATGCATTCCTGGGAGAGCTTGTGGAGAAACGGCGTAACAAAGACGCCGTGAAACTGCCGGTCAACGATGTTTGCGTCCATCGACTCCACCTGGATGCACACGATGTTGGGATGCGGTCTTCCGGTCCCTTTCGATGTTATCATGCGTCCATACCGCTGGCTCAATGCGAAGTCGGGCGTTTTTCTATGGCTCAGAATGTCCATCACGGTAAATGATACAAGGCCTTGCGATTTGATCATGGCGACATCGCTGGCGGCCGGGTCAGCCACCATTTGCTCCGAAAGGGGTTTGAGCGGGTTCCATAAGATGATTGCGGTAAGCACGGTGATGACGGTGCACACCAATATCGGCCTGAACAGTAACGAGCGGTTCACCCTTGAAAATCTCGAATAGACGATGAGCAGGAGGAGCAAGAACGGCAAGTCGGCGACCACGATCCACATTCTGAGGTCCAGGGGAATCGGCGTGTTTTTCACCAGCTCCGTGGCTTCGGTATACAAGCCCAGGTACTGGCTGAATCGGAGAATGCCGCCGACGCTGAAATGGTACGAAAGATTGACGAACATGTAGAATGCGCGAAGGCAATAAAACCCCGCAAGCCAGTACCACTGCCGCGGCCAGGTAAGGAAAATGAAAATAAACATGGAAATAACTATGTTTTTAAATAGAACCTGGAAGAAGAGGTCGAACGACGACATGACCGGCACATCAACCAGGAAGCAGTAGAAAAGCGAGATTTTAAGCGCGTTCATGCCAACAAACAGAAGGAAGATGAGGACCGCCAACGTCGCCCGCTGGCGCAAGGCCCTTATTAAAGTGATGGCAAAAGGGGGCAATATTTTTTTAATTTTGTTTTTCATGCCAGGGACCAGCCTTTAAAGTGTTTTATGAATAGCTCAGCATGCCGGATAACTCCTAGGGCCTTAATGTCGCGCTGTCCGGCATCCACAAGTGGTATTGTTTTCTCCTCACGTTCCACGGATGAGTCCAATGAAAATAATAGAATTTTTCTGGTCTTACAAGCGGCGCGCTGTCCGAAACAATCGCTTCTCTGACCGGTTTGCCGCTAGGCCAGACACCCATAAACCGCTGGACGGCGCTGCCGTTGCTGAGCGCGACCTCCTTTGCCGCCGCACTGCCGGTGAACGCGTAGTCTGCAAGCGCGTCGAAGAAACGAAAAATGCCGTAATAATCGAGCATGTTCGTGACGTTCCTTCCCTTGCTGAAGGTGTTGGGCGTTGAATGGTCGGCGATGAGCCTGCACGAATCTCCCTGCGAAGAATCGCTGAGGAGCACGATGAATTTTTTCTCCGGATACGGAATGCTTATTGTTTGGAAGACGTCTTTTGCCATGCGGTGGTCGTTGCAGTCGTCGTCCTGGAACACCTCGACCATGAGCTTTACATGCGGGGGAAAGTTCTGCAGTTGTTTCTGGGTTATCTCGAAAACGTAATGCGGCGCCATGATGTACATGAACGCGCCGTTTGCGCCCCAATGCTGTTTCGTGAGCGCCCGGTACATGTGGGAGGGAATCGCGCTCGCGCCGAACGAATGGCCCATCATTCCGATGCGCGTCGTGTCAAGGTAGGCCGCAAAGCGCCTGCGGGCCTCGACGATGCCCCTGAACATGCGGCGGTAGGTCATGCCCTGGTAGGGGAACGAAACCATGCGGTAGGTAAGCAGCACAACGCAATACCCTTTGCTTGACATGTGGCGCAGCAGCCGTTCGTAGGTGGCGCGGTCGTTGCCGCCTTTTCCCATGCCGGGGATGAAATAAACAAGCGGAAGGGGCCGGGGAACATGCCGCGGCCGGAACAGGTAGAATTTGTCGTGGGTGAAAAGGCCGCCCGCCACGCTGTCGACGGTGATTGCAACCGCGCCGTCTGAACCGTAGCCGGAGGTAATGGGGTTGGCGGTGTGGGGGCATTGGCCATGGGCGGCCGTGAAAGAGAGGATGACAACAAGGGTCAGCAGGTCAGGAGGACGCATAGGATAAAATTAATGTGATCGTGAATCGCCGGATTATCGATCTTTTCTCTGTGCCAACTCTCTAATTGCCAGGACGGTGTTCCAGTTCCGCGTCGTGGCGATGAGCCCTGTCTTCTTTTCGATTTGTTGATTGTTCATTTTAGTCCTGCCGTAGCCGTTGGGGCAATACAAATAAATTTCCCGGTCCGAAACGCGATAGTCCTCTTGGCCTTCCTTGCTTAATTCAATTTTCGTTCCCCTGGTTGACTTGTTGAGAAACGTGACGTGGAGAAAGGCCGGATCATGGTTTTTATTGCCGAGAAAAGGATTGCCGCGGATGATGTCGTCCCATTGCTTGACGGTCCGGACAACAACGTTCACCTCGAGCTTCCGGCGCTTAAGGATCATCGACCCGATCATTTTCTCCAGGGAGGCCGCTGCGGAACCGGGCGAATCAAAAATGACGTTGCCGCTTTGGAGATAGGTTGCCGCGTTTTTATAGCCGAGCGATTCGAAACCATCGATAAGATCCTGCATCTTCAAGGCCCTGCTGCCGCCGACATTGATGCCGCGGAGAAGCGCGATTACGATCATGTGATCGTTCCTGAGCGGTTGATTGACTATTGCAAATACTTTACCGCAGCGTCCAGCGACTTCTTCTTCGGCCCTGCGCTTGACTTCTGCGCATATCCCACCGGCACCACCGCCATGAACTCGCCGGCGGGAAACTCAAGGAAGCTCAATACTTCCTTTTGAATCATTATCAGAATTCCCAACCAGACCGACGCGAGCCCGAGCGAAGTGGCGGCAATGAGCATGTTCTCCACCGCAGCGGCGGAACTCTGGATTTCCATGATCCTGAAGAAATCCCGCACCGGGTCGCTGTCAACTTCGAATAGTTCCGGCCCGCGCCGGATCAATTCCCCGGTGTTCATGACGGCAATGACAACCGGCGCGCTCGCAATGCTTCTCGCGGCCATGCGCAGCAGCGCAGAAGTCGGCCGTGGAAAGCGGGCGGAATTTTCTGTAACAAGATTGACCAGTTCCGTTTTCTTGGTTCCCCTGATTATCACGAATCTCCAAGACTGCTGATTGTGCGCTGAAGGCGCCTGGTTGGCAGCGTCCAATATCGAGGTAATGTCTGACTGGGAAACGGACTTGTCCGTGAACGAACGGATGCTGTGGCGGTTGAAAATGGATTTAAAGGTCTCGTTTCCGTGTGATGGCGAGCCGGCTTCTGTCATTCAGAACTCCTTTATTTACTCATCGGCGATATTATTTGACTTGATAAATTTGATTTTGTTTTTATTTTTTTTAATATATTCAAATAAAATACCCGTCACATCCTCTTCACATTCGGTAAACTTTCGGTCGAACTCCTTCAATGTTTCCAGTGTCCCCTCGCTCAGCTCCTGCAGAATATCATAAATCGCCTCGCCCGTGATCCTGCCTTTGATACCCAGCGCGCCGATTGCGCCCTCCGATACCTCCGCCGCCTTTGGGCATCCAGTTGATTTCAGCATGCCAACCACCTCGGCCGCATACACCGGCGTGTTCATGAAAAATTGCCGATAACCGTTTTCCCTTACGTCGCGCTGCAATGCCTGAATGACTAAAACCGCTTTTTCCGGTTCGGAAAGCTTTTCGTAACCGATCTGTGCCGCTTTTTCATCCAAGGCGGATTCAAAGGCGAAGACGAGCGAGTCGATGCGATAGCCGGCTTCCATTGCGAGAAGATCGTCAACGGATTGGCCGGAATAGGAGGGAAGGATTTTCTTTTCTGGCATGGTGATGTGCTTTAGTAAAGATGAAGGAATTAAAGATATATTTGAGGATAGGGAAAGGCCAAATTATTGGCGCAAAAGCCCTTATTTAAATGCCAAACGGGGCACCAGTGCAGGAAGCGCGAAGGGAAATCTGTTTATTTGAAGTTCTCTGTACGGGGAGATTACCTGACATTAACCATTTTCATCGTCACAACCTTTCCGTCCATGCTGCATTCCACCACATAGGACCCTTTGCTTAAATCAATTCGCTGCGCCGGCCCTGCCGGATGATTTTTGTCAAAGGTCATTTTCTGGATGAGCCGGCCCTGAAGGTCCAGTATGATTACGGAAAAGGTTTTTCCCGCAAATTCCTGCGGGAATACGATCTGGTGTCCCGCGAGCCGGACTGAAAAATTACCGATCACACTGCTATTCTTCATGTTTGTCACGCCGGTCGTCGCGCAAGCCTGCGGCGCAAGCGTATCAGCCATGATGTCTTGGTACGCGGCTTCGATGCCGGCGCCGTTGATGATGGCCTGGGCCGCGGCCGACCAGGGGTTTCCGCTTTCGTTATGCGTATTGGTGACAGGGCAATTGGTGCCATTGTTCTGCAAGCTGGGCTGGTTGGTATAGTTGTTGTCCGTGACGATATTGTGGATGGTGTTGCTCCAGAGGTACAGCCAGAAGCTCGCTGCCTTATCCACGACATTGTTGTTGATTGCCCAGAGGCCCGATCCTTCGTCCGGCATTATCGCCGTTGCTCCATTGATCGTATAGTTTCTTGCTATTTGCGAATTAGGCGAGGAATTCATCACGTAAATCGTCCCGCCGTCATGCAATACCAGGTGATCGTTGCCGACTTTGTTATAGCTGATGGTAATGTTGTTCATCACCGTTGACGGCGGAATGGATCCCGATGCACCCCAGTACCAGCCCAGCGCGATCACGCCGTATGGCATGTAGCTCATGTCATTATGCGAAATTTCCAGCCCTTCGATAAAGTAGCCCGAAATGCCCTCGACCCGGATGAAATCCATGGAGGTGTTCCTTGCAAAGTTGTCCTTCACAACGTTGCCTTGAGGTGCGCCTGCGATTCCGGGCGGGAATAACGGTCCGTTGCCGATTATATAGTCCTGCGGAGTTGAGATGTTGACCGTATTGCCCGCCAGGTCCTTGAAGACGTTTCCGATGATCGTGCTGTTGATCACGTCGTTTTCCAGATTGATTGCGATCGCGTTGCTGCATTGCAGGAATTTGCACCGCTCGATGCGCAGTGAGTCGCAGTTCCTGACGTCAATGGTCGACTGCGGCAGATCCTCGTTGGTGAAATAGGCCGCGTTATGGTCGCCGTCGGAGCGGAACTTGTAGAAGACCGCCGAGCTCTGCGAGCCGACGAACCCTTTTGAACCCGCGACATCGAAAAGCGAGCAATGGTCATGCATGAACGTAATGCCGTAAAACTGCAGGTTCAGAATTCGGTTCGTCGTTGACGCTCCGTAGATTTGGAGCAGTCCTTCGCTGACGGGCGCGATGACCATGGCGGTGTTCATGTTCTCGCCCCTGCTGTAATAATAGAGGGTATGGGCCGCTCTATCGAAATAAAACTGACCGGGGCTTGCGAGCAGTTCATAGGCGTTTCTGAACGTGAAATTGTACTTTGCACCAGACCCGTCCATGACGCCGAGCGCTCCCCATCTCAATTTTGCCGCGATGGCGCCCGTCGGCTGCTGCAGACTGACGGTGGTCGTTGTGCCGGAGGTCGTCATGTCCCTGACGCACGCTATGTTGTCGCACCATTGCCAGTTCCACTCGATCTCGACGTCGCCGGGATTGGCAAAAGCAGGGAGCACCGATGAACTGAACGTCAAGGCGTCGAACGCCGACCCGCTCGTCTGCGCCCAGGGCTCGGTGCCGGCAACGGTAAACGTCCCCGAGGTGCCGGATGCCTGTTTGTTTTTCACTTCCGTCATTTTTGCCCGCACTCCATTGACATAGAGGCAGCGCAGCTTCGTGTCCCGGTTGAGCGTCGCCTTGTAGATGCTGCCGCTCACGAGCGTCCAGCCCGTCACCGGCACGCCCCCGCTGATGACCGGCTTCTCGTCAACGCCGTTGCTGTTGTATGCTTTGTAAATCACCGAAAAGCCGTCTGTTCCCCCGTCGGCCGGGCCAAACGCGATTGGCGAGCCGGTGTAGTACGTGCCGCAGCGCAGGTAGACGTAAATGTCGCCGGTCAGGGGGCGGTTCACGGTGCGGACCGCGTCGCGCGCCTTGGTGATTGTCGCGAAGGGCCGGGCGAGCGTGCCGGGGTTGGTGTCGCTGCCGTTCGGCGACACATAATAAGACGCCTGGGTGGCGGCATAAACCGGCATCCACGCGGGCGCTAACAGGATACTGCAGGCAACGATCAACAACCATTGAAGGAGTTTTTTTGATTTGCGATTCATTCTAAACATGAATAAACTCCTTTTTACTTTCACCGACAAGGCGTAAAGAAAGGTGATGAAATTCTTTCTAGCTCGTCTTTGCTTGCCGGCAAGCATCTATGGAGGATAATCTACAAAATCGAGGCAGGAGGTGAGAAAGAGGAATGATGTGTCGGTTCAGGTTGGTGATATATTAATGTATAACTTTACATGGGGGCGCGGGTGGAGGTTGGGCAGGGATTACACCTTTTTATATGCCGGACGGGAGCGTTCGCTGAAGTACATTGAATTTTATTCCCGAATTCAAGGATGTTGCGCTTCGCGCATTTTATTACGTCGCTTACCTCATATCGGCCTAAATAAAAATATCCTATGATTTTTTATCGCCGCCTTGCGGCATTCCATGACGGTTGCGTTGTCAATCCAGCGGGAAACCGTTGCGGTGAAGACGATGAAAAACAGGATGATGTTCCGCGCCAGGGGCGACCGGAGGCCGTCGCAAAGCGCGGTGCTGCCCGGACGCCGCCGCGCAGCGGCATAGCGCCGTGGCAGCCGGAGCCGAAGGCGAGACCGAAGTGAGAACCGGTGCCGTGACCGGCAGGCGCTATGATAAATCGTAACTTCTTAATAAAAACGCGAAGTGGTTTATTTTGGCAATTTGTTGCTGGAAGAGCTATATTTTTCATTCAAACCGTTCAGTCAACATAATAAAGGGGGGGATATGCAACGGAACATGATGCTGGCGGCGGCGTTCATTGCGGTCGCAGGAGCTGCACTCTGCCTGGCGGAAACCTACAGCCCTGAGCCGAGCGACAGGGTCGATATCAACATGGGCGTCACGCCGTGGAAGTTTTCAAAAGGAGATGTTTCGGGGGCGACCGCGGTGGCGTTTGACGACGGAGCGTGGAAAACGGTCGGCGTGCCGCATACGTTCAACGACGACGACACCTACATCAACAACATCAGCGGCGACGGCGCGACCTATGGCGGCATGGCCGTGTACCGGAAGCATTTCACGCTTCCCGCGACCTATGCCAGCCGGAAGGTTTTCATTGAATTCGGCGGGGCCAACGTCGCCGCCGCGGTATATATCAACGGGACTTTCATTAACAGCAACAGCACGCTTGATCCTCTCTCCACCTACGCGTACGGTTTCGAGCCGTTCATCGTCGATGCCACGCCCTATGTGCATTTCGACGGGACCGACAACGTGCTCGCCGTCCGCGTCAGCAATCAAGGCGTCATCTATACCGATCCGGGGTTCGGGGGCGAACCGCGGTTCGGACAACACGACGGCGGCCTGTTCCGCCCGGTGTGGATGCGCATCACCAACAAAACATATGTGCCGGCAAACATCTATTCCGTGGTGAACAACTGGGGGACCTGCGTCGGAACGGTGAGCGCGAGCGATGCGTCGGCGACCGTGCGCATGATGACCAATGTCATGAACGAGAGCGGCGCGGCGCAGAGCGTCACGGTGACCACCAAGGTGGTTGACGCGCAGGACAACGTCGTTTTGTCCCTGACGAGCGCGCCGCAGTCCATTGCCGCGAACACGGCGTACGTGTTCGACCAGAGCGGCGACATCGCCAATCCGAAGCTGTGGTACCCGGCCAATAGCATCTGGGGAAAACCGAACATGCACAAGGTTTATCATATTGTCAAGGTCGGCGGGACCACGGTCGATGTGTTCACCAGCCCGCTCGGGATCCGGAAAATCACGTGGGACACCGACTATCCTTATATCAACGGGCATATGCATTATATGTGGGGCATGGCGGGCCGTTATAATTATCCGGCGCTCGGCTCCGCAGTGCCCGACGAGCTGTTGTGGAAAGACGCCAAGCTCACCGCCGATTGCGGCGGCACGAGCTGGCGGCCCGGCCACTCCGCCTGCGCGCACGAGTTCGTTGAGGCGTGCGACGCGTACGGCGTCATGCTCGATCAGCCGAGCGGCGACGGCGAGGGCGCGTTTCAGGCCAGCAACCTCAGGACGATAACGATCGCCTTCAAGACCCAGTTGCATCGCGACATGATAGTCCATGACCGCAACCATCCCAGTATTCTCATGTGGGAAGTCACCAACGCCGGCATCATCGACAGTCTCGCCCGGTCGCTCAAGGCGCTCGCACTGCAATGGGACCCTATCGAAAAGCGGGCCCAGTCGGACCGGTCGTATGGCGACGGCTGCAAGGCCGGTATCTCCGACGTCATCGAGTGTTCTTCGTCGGGATGCGAAGCGGGACAAAAAAATGGGGGGGTGGGAACCTGCGGAAAATTTCCGGCGTACGGCGCGGAAGCGTGGGATGCGGGCCCGGCGCGGATGTCACGCTTTGCCTATGATTATGAGCTTGACTTCTCAGGTCCTTACATGCAGAACTGGACAGCCTCCTGGAAAGCGGATGCGTTCGGCCTTGCGCATTGGTATCTTGCAGAGCCGCCAGGAGAGGTGGGAACGTTTCTGGGCGACGCCCGTACGGCGCGATCGTTCGGTTCGTCGGTCATGGATGCCAACCGTCTTCCCAAACTGCTTTACAATATCTACCGCGTCTCCTGGATTCCGTACAGCATTAAACCCGGCGTTTGCATCGCGCACCATTGGAATAGAACGGGAACGGTGCGTGTCAACGTGTTCAGCAACTGTCCTAAAGTCCGGTTATCGCTCAATGGGACCAGCCTCGGCGAGAAGGTGCCCAACCCGGCCGAAGGCGGGGGCACTGCGAGCTGGAGAGACCAGGCTACGACGCTTATTTCCTATCAATGCTATTGGGACGTCGCCTGGGCGGCAGGTACGCTCAAGGCTGACGGGCTCGATTCCACCGGCAACGTCGTCTGCTCCGATCAAAAAGTGACGGCCGGCGACCCCGACCATGTCAAATTGACCGTGGATCCGAACCTGCAAAAGCCCGACGGGACCACCTTCCAGATCACCGCGAACGGAACGGATTGCGCGACTCTCCTCGCCACCGTTGTTGACAAAAGCAACAACTGGTGTCCGACCGCCGTTAATCCGATTACGTTTGCCGTTACCGGGCCGTGCGAATACCGCGGCGGCACCGACGCCTTCGTCACAGCCGGACAACCGGTCGGGTATCATGCACCGCTCGATCATGAACTGAGCGCCGAGGGCGGCATGTGCAAAATCGCCGTTCGATCGACGTTCACAGCCGGGGCAGTGACCGTCACCGCCACTTCACCGGGGCTGGGCCAGGGGACGGCCACCTACACCGTATATCCGGTGGGTACTGTTTCAACGATTTATAGTCCAGGAACCGCCGGTGGAATTTCGGGAAGCGCCATGCGCTTTCTTGAAATAAGGGGTAATGTTGTGCGCTACTACCTCGAAACCCCCTCGGTGGTCGGCTTCGAAATGATTGATGCGGGCGGGCGCGTTATTGGACAAATCGCCGGAGCCAGGCAGGACAAAGGGTACCATTCCGTACCGCTTGTCAATGGTTCGATGTCGGGAAAGAAAAGCGGAAACGGAGTGTATTTTGTCAGGAGCAAGGTGGATGGGAAATATGTGAATGTCAAGAGGATGATAGTGCTGATGTGATGCCGGAGATTTTCCGGCCTGTTATTTATAACGGTAATAAAAACAGAAAGAGCACGACCTGGCAAGATCGTGCTCTTGTTATAAATTGATTATTCACCGCATCAACAGAAATTTAAAATTCCCGGTGCCGATATCTTTTGATGCGTTCCAGTTTCTCTTTCGCCAATGTGTAGGGTTTGGTTTCTTTGGCAACGTGCGCGCTATCCGCATGAAGTGACGCCCCGAAAATTATAGAACGAAAATGCTTCGCCCTATCAATCCGTGATGTCAGGTTTACTGAATCGGCATTTTCATGCTGGCGCTGTTGGGCGCTTTAAATTTGTACGTTACTGTGTTTCGTATTTTCTGCGGCGGCGCCTTTCTTTCCCTCCTGGTTCATTCTCCATCGAGAGCACCTACCTCAAAAACGTCGGTTACCGGGGTTCCAAAAAGCTTCGCTGCAGCTGCTAAATGGTCTGGAACGTGGGGCATAAAGCAATAAATCCCATCCGATATTTCTTGCTTAGTGAATTTGTCTGGCCATAAAATCAGAGCCATAATGAATGCTGCGTCGTCTGTCCAGTCAAGCAAATGAAATGAGATACGGTCGGCAATTTTCTTATCAAGTTCTGTGCGAAGAACATTAGTTATAGTTTTTCGTAATTTTTCTGGGATTTGAGCATTCTTTATTGAATCGGCTCTTTCACCTACAGCGTCTTTGTAGAGATTAAAAACCTTTAACCGAAGATCTTTATGCTTCTTCTTCAGTTTACTTAACCACGTCCTTTTGTAATTCATTGGATTTTGCCGCCTTTTTGTCAATTCGTATTTCGTCCATTTCGTTTAAATATAGAAGAAGCTTTGCCATTTTCTCAAGAACGTTAATTGTAAAGCGGTCAGGGTCAGATTTTCTCCAGTTTAGGAAATCAATGGATGCTTTTATTGGTATTAAGCTTTGAGGCAATATGTAGCGGGGATCAACTCGGTCATGAGAGTATTTCGGTAAAAAGCCGGTGCCTGATTCCTCTAGATGGTTGATTTGAATGTCGTACCATGTTCCATGAATATAAGCACTTTGGCTTCCGAAGAGGAAGGAGTATGCTTTGCCCCACTCAAAAGATTTATCGCGGTCGTTAAGGAAGTCAAGGATCTGTCGGAATGACCTATTATCAAGTTTCCAATGTTTGTTAGTCATCAGATCGTCAATTGAAAGGTTAACCTTGTTAATCCTGTTTTCAATTTTCCTAACCATCCTTTTTTCAATATTGAGAAGAGGACGTTCTTTTTCCCGTTCCTTGATATATTTGTAGTCCTCCATAGTTGATTTAAACGATGACTTTATAAAACTGTCTATTGAAGATTTCCCGTTGATTATCAAATATTTCATTATTGTGTAAGTCTCAAAAAGTAATCTAGAAAAAATTGATGCGATTTCACCTTTGTCGCTAGAAACTGAATAAAGGAGGTGGTCGTACAATTTGAAAAGACGAACCATGTGTCCCACTATCACTGCATCGTGTAATTCGAAGGAATCCTTGTTTGTAATAAATTCGTCTTTTGTAAGCGAGCCAGTACATAGAATTGCCAAATTTCTTATATAATTACCTGACTCAATTCCTAATTTCATCAAGGTATTAAAATCACAAAGATCTGACCTTTTAAAACAGGCATCAACCCAACTTTCAATTCTATTGATCTCTTGAATTGTTTCGTCCATATTGGTTTTCTTGTTGTCGTTTTGTAATTGTCTTAGAATTACCGCCGCCGCTCTTGATTCATTCGTGTAAATTTATTGCGTCCCAACTAGTCGCATGCTCTACTTCCCCAAAACCAGCAAAATTCACCACCACGTATATCATGCGCACCAAAACGGCATACATGTCATACTTTTTAGCCGCCTAAAGTATGTCATACGTTTTTATCTTTTTTAAGGTTTAAATGGGCTATTGGGCTTCGTATCCTGCATGTTGCCGGTTAGCTGACGTGGGTACGGGTTTCTGTTTAAATCAACATTCCCGCCTTCCCCAAAAGCAAGTTTTCCGCATCTGCGCCGCTCGCGAATAAAAACAAAATCGGGTATACTGCTTATACCCGGTGATAGGTGGTGTCCAATTGTGGTGGTTCTTCTTTTTATTTTTACAGCGCGAAGCGCGCACCTTAGCAGGAAGGGGTGCGGGTGCGGATCGCCGGCGCCGCGCTTTTAAAAGGCAAGGAGCATACGCGGTGCCGGAAGCCGCACCCCAGGGATTTCGCGCGCCCAATTGGAAGGGCGCAAAGCGACACGAAGTGGTTGCCCCACCAGAATCTTTTTAAAATCCAATTAATAATAGAACAAATAAAAATCCCCGGAAAATCAAACTCAAAAATTTCCCGGGGACTTTAAAATCAAATCAAACAAAACAAATTACCAATTTACATCTGCGTCTCCGCCATCCGCTTCAGCATCTGGTACTTCGCGTTGATCTGCTTCTGCGCCATGTCCATGAACTTCGCGCTCGCGTCCGGGTTAGTGCGCTGCAGGATCTTGTACCTGTTCTCGCGCATGGTGTAGTCGACGAGCGGCATGGTCGGGTCTTTGCTGTCAAGCTGCAGCGGGTTCTTGCCCTGCGCGGAAAGCGCCGGGTTGTACCGGTACAGCGGCCAGTGGCCCGAGGCCACCGCGTTTTTCTGCTCGGTGTATCCCTCGAGCATGTCGATGCCCTGGTTGATGCACTGGGCATAGCACAGGACGAGCGACGGGCCGTTGTAGGCCTCCGCTTCCATGATCGCCTTCACCGCCTGCTGCGGATTGGCGCCCAGCGCGATCTTGGCGACAAAGATGTAGCCGTAGCTCATCGAGATGAGGCCCAGGTCTTTTTTGAACGTGGGCTTGCCGCCGGCCGCGAATTTCGCCACCGCGCCCATGGGCGTGGCCTTTGACGATTGGCCGCCGGTGTTGGAATACACCTCGGTGTCGAGCACCAGCAGGTTCACGTTGCGGTTGGCCGCGAGCACGTGGTCGAGTCCGCCGTAGCCGATGTCGTAGGCCCAGCCGTCGCCGCCGAACGCCCACACCGATTTCTTCGCCAGAAAATCGATGACCGAGAGCAGTGACTTTGCCTCGCCCGACTTGTCTTTTGCGAGCGCGGCCTTTGTGCGGTCGATGCGGTTGCGCTGCGTCTCTATTTTCTCGGCGTCGGCCTGGTCTGCGGCGAGGATCTCGCCGAGGAGCGCCTTGGTCTCGGCGCCGCAGGATCCGGTCTCCATCATCTTCTTCGCCGCGGTCGCGGCGATGTCGTTGAATTTGTCAACGGCAAGCCGCATGCCGAACGCGACCTCGGCCGGGTCCTCGAACAGCGAGTTGTTCCAGGCCGGGCCGCGGCCGTCGGCGCGCTTGCAGTAGGGCGTGGTGGGCAGGTTGCCGCCGTAGATGGACGAACAGCCCGTGGCGTTGGCGATGATGGCCCGGTCGCCGAACAGCTGCGACACGAGCTTGATGTACGGCGTTTCGCCGCAGCCCGCGCACGCGGACGAGAACTCGAACAGCGGCTTGACGAACTGGCTGCCCTTCATGGTATCTGTTTTGTAAAGTTTCGGGTCTGTTTCCGGGAGTTTAAGGAAGAACTCCCAGTTCTTCGCCTCGGCTTCGCGCAGCGGCGTTTGCGGCTGCATCACGATGGCATCGCCTTTGCCGGTCATGGGGCAGTTCTCGACGCACACGCCGCAGCCGGTGCAGTCTTCCACCGCCACCTGGAGCGTGTACTTGAGGCCCGCGTATTCTTTTCCCTTTGCGTCAACCGACTTGAACGTGGCGGGCGCGCCGGCCAGATGTTTCGGGTCGTACGCCTTGGGCCGGATCGTGCCGTGTGGACACAGCAGCGAGCACCGGTGGCACTGGATGCACACGGCCGGGTTCCACACCGGCACGTTCACCGCGATGTTGCGCTTTTCGTACTGCGTGGTGCCGGTGGGCCAGACGCCGTCTGCGGGCATCTGCGATACTTTGACCGTGTGTCCCATCTGCTTGAGCAGGGTGCCGATCACCTCTTTCACGAACGGCGGGGCATTGTCGGGCACGGGCTTGATTTCCTCGACCGGGTTGGTCACCTTGCCGGGGTATTCCACCTTGTTGATCTCGCTTTGCGCCTTGTCAACCGCGGCGTTGTTCATCTGCAAGACCTTTTCACCCTTCTTGCCGTACGACTTCTGGATGGCGTACTTGATTGATTCAATTGCCTTGATGTCGTCCATTACTTTTGAAATGCGGAAGAACGCGGTCTGCATGATCACGTTGATGCGGCCGCCGAGCCCGAGGCCCTGCGCGATTCCCACCGCGTCAATCACGAAGAACTGCGCCTTCTTGTCGATGATCTGCTTCTGCACGCGGCCCGGCAGCTTCGACCAGATGGTCTTCGCGTCGTATTCGCTCGTGAGCAAAAACACGCCGCCCTCCTCGAGCGAGCTCAGCATGTCGTATTTCTCCAGGAACGAATAGTTGTGGCACGCGATGAAATTCGCTTTTGTAATGAGGTAGGGCCGCCGGATGGGCTTGGGCCCGAACCGCAAATGCGACACGGTGACCGCGCCGGCCTTCTTGGAATCGTACACGAAATATCCCTGCGCGAAGTTCGGCGTCTTCTCGCCGATGATCTTGATGGAGTTCTTGTTCGCGCCCACGGTGCCGTCGGAGCCGAGGCCGTAGAACAGGGCGCGGTGGGTCTCCTTGTCCTCCACGCTGAAGTTGGGGTCATAGGCGATGGACGCGCCGGTGACGTCGTCCTCCGGGCCCACCATGAAATGGTTCATGGACTTGTCTTTTGCGAGTTCGTCGAAGATGCCCTTGACCATTGCGGGCGTGAATTCGGCGCTGCCGAGGCCGTAGCGCCCGCCGATGATCGCGGGATACTGCTTGATCGCCGCGGTGCCGTCGCTCATGGCCTCGCCGATCGCGGTGCGCACGTCTTCGTACAACGGTTCGCCGAGCGAGCCGGGTTCCTTGGTCCGGTCGAGCACCGCGATTTTTTTCACCGTGCCGGGGAGTGCATTGACAAATGCCTTGCCGTCAAACGGCCTGAACAGGTGCACCTTGAGCACGCCGAGCTTCGCGCCCTTGGCGTTGAGGTATTCCACCGTGTCCTGCACGGTTTCGCCGCCCGATCCCATGATGATGATCACGCGGTCGGCGTCCTTGGCGCCCATGTAGTCGAACAGTTTGTACTGGCGTCCGGTGAGCTTGGCGAATTTGTCCATGGCCTGCTGCACGATGCCGGGGCATGCGGTGTAGAACTTGTTGACCGTTTCGCGTCCCGTGAAATAAACGTCCGGGTTCTGCGACGTGCCGCGGAGCGTGGGATGGTCGGGTGACATGCCGCGCGCCCTGAACGCGCGTATGTCTTCTTCGTCAATCATGGCGCGCATGTCGTCCTGGGTGAGCTCCTCGATCTTCTGCACTTCGTGCGAGGTGCGGAACCCGTCGTAAAAGTGAAGGAACGGCACGCGCGACTTGAGCGTGGCGGCCTGCGCGATGAGCGCGAAGTCCATGGCCTCCTGCACCGAATTGGAGCAGATGAGCGCGAACCCGGTCTGGCGGGTGGCCATCACGTCGCTGTGGTCGCCGAAAATATTGAGCGCCTGGCACGCAAGGGCGCGCGCGGTCACGTGGAACGCGGTGGGCATGAGCTCGCCCGCGATTTTATACATGGTGGGGATCATCAGGAGCAGTCCCTGTGACGCGGTGAAGGTGGTGGTGAGCGTGCCGGTGCAGAGCGACCCGTGCACTGCGCCCGCCGCGCCCGCTTCGGACTGAAGCTGTGCAACCGTGGGAACCGTTCCCCAGATGTTCTTTTCGCCTTTAGCGGATTTTTCGTCGGCGATTTCTCCCAAGCCCGACGACGGGGTGATGGGGTAGATGGCGATCACTTCGTTCACCGCGTGCGCGACATGGGCGCTAGCGGTGTTGCCTTCATGCGGTACCATTTTCCGGTTTGCCATGGGTAACTCCTGTTTTATATGGTTTGTATTTTTGTGGTCTTTCGAAGGAATTTGATGTGGCGAAAAAGAGATACAAAATACATGATTACTGATAATTTTTCAAGGCCTGGCGGAGGTGATTATTTCAATATTAAAAATATTTTGGTGTGGGGGAGGCTTCCCCCTCGCTGCGGCCCGGTCGCGCTCCAAAATATTTCTTAGTATCTCGTACCCGAAATCAAGCGCGACCGGTCCTCCGCTACCCCCTCCCCGGGTGCGGCCGGGTACCGGCGGATGCAAGCCCGGTCCTTCCGCCGGGCGCGCCCTTGTTGCGGCAGCTGATTCAATATAATTGATCCGGTGAACATTTTAATTGACATGCTGGAATTGTTGTAGGTAATTTTTTTTATGCCCCATAGGGGCGAAATGGTTGTAGCCCGGGGCAGCGCCCCGGGATGATTTATCCCAAAAAAACGTCACCCCTCTCCTGCGAGGAGAGGGGACGGGGTGAGGTGATTCCGTAGCGGTTGCGTTGCGAAGGTACGACGCCGCGCGAGCGAAGTCGAGCGCCTTAGGCGCGTACCTTCGCAGAAGGGGGTGTGGGTGCGGATCGCCGGCACCGCCATAGGCGTGTGGTTGTAACAGCGCGGTGCCGGAAGCCGCACCCCAGGGGGAAACGCGAAGCGGTGCCCCCACCAGATCAATTTAGAATTGTATTACTTGATATTCGACAACTCGTCCACGGCCTTTTTGAACCGCGGACTGTTGGGCGCGTTGTTGTACATGTTCTTGACAACGCGCCACGACTGCATGACCATGCCGCGATTGTCGGCGGAGGGATCGTCCTTATACATCTCGCTGTAGGCGACGGCGGTGAAGTAGAGCGCGTCGTTGCGCACGTCGCGGATGTTGCGGTAATTGCTGGGTTTGGTAAGCGCGGCCTGGAAATTGTCTATGGCGTCCTTGTCGCGGCCCATGCGCTGGTACATCTCGCCGGTGAGCAGGGAATATTCCGCGTCGTTGATCTGCTGGTTGAGGAGTTTCTCCTTAGCGACGCGGAGGTTGTCGGACTGGATGTAGGCGTCAACGAGCATGAGGAATGCCTTTTCGTGCTGCGGGGAGGATGCCGGCACTTTTTCCAGCGCGTCGACCGCGTCCCCGAACGCGTTTTTGCTCATCGCCTTTTGTCCGATTTCAAGGGGATCGGATGCGCCGTATTTCTTTTTGAGCTTGTCAAGCGACGGGCCGCCTTCGGCGGCGGCCTCGTGCTGGGGCTGCCTGTTTTTTTGCGCCGCCTCGATGGAATGCGCGGCACCATGCGGAGGTTTTTTTTCAGCCGCGGCGGCGTGCGTTGACGGCTGCGACGGTTCCTGTGACGGCTGTTGCGGGGAAAGCGGTTGCAGCGGCTCCTGTCCCGCGGCCTGCGGCGTTGCCGGCGCCTGCACCGGGGCGGATGGCTGTGCGACAGGAGGCGGAGTAACGGGTTTTGCCGTCGCCACAGGTTCGGCAGGTTTGGGCCCGGTGATGATAAAGACGGCAATGAGCAGTCCTATCACCAGTACTGCCGCGGCAGGGATGATTATTTTCAGGTTCAGCCAAAGGGGAACGCGTTTTACTGCCGCGCTCGAAATGCTCGATGGATTTGCAATGTATGCCTTGAGCACCGCTTCGGGGGAGCCGGAGCTGAGCGCACGGTGCGCTTCCTCGACCGCGGCCAGGAGCTCCGTGGCGCCGGCGTGCCGGTCTTCCTTGTCAAGTTGCAGGCATTTCTGGGAAATTTCCGCGAGCACCTTTGGGACCGAGAAGTCGAACTCCTCGAATTTCCGGTAATCGTTCGTGATCTTTTTCTTCATCAGGTTCGTGATGGTTTCCTGCGGAAAAGTCTTGGTGCCGGTAAGCATTTCGTACAGAATGGCGCCGAACGCGTACACGTCGGCGCGGCCGTCGATGTCGACGCCGTCGATCTGCTCGGGCGACAGGTACTGCATGGTGCCCACGATGTTGCCCTCCACCGTGTGAAGGCTCGCCTCGGTGGGCCGGGCAATGCCGAAGTCCATGAGCCGCAGCTCGCCGTACTTTGTGATCATGATGTTGGCCGGCTTTAGGTCGCGGTGGATGATGCCGTGGTAGGTTTTTCCGTAAAGTAAAAAGTCCTGGTTGTGCGCGTAGGCGAGCGCGCGCGCCACGAAAACGGCGACGGCCGAGCACACGGACGGCGGCAGCTTGCCCTGCTTTGCGATGATCGTATCGAGCGACGCGCCGTCGATGAGCTCCATTTCGAGAAAGGGTAGGCCCTTCCAGTCTCCCACACTGTAAATCTCGACGATGTTGGGATGGCGCAGCTTTGCCGTTATCTTCGCTTCGGTCTCGAACCGGTTCTTGAGGTCGCTCTGCTGCGTGGGCGTGAGGATCTTGACGGCCCGGAATACCTCGAGCTTTTCGTTCCAGATCTTGTACACGCGCGCCATGCCGCCCGCGCCCAGCAGCCCAACGATGGTGCCGGAGCCGAGCGGAAGCGGCTCGTTGCCCGACGGGAGGTCGTCCGGCGCATACACCGTTGTTTTCTGGCCGTACGGGTTTGTGGCGCCGATCTGCGTTGCGTCGACGCGGGACTTGGTGTCAAACGAATGGTAGCCGGTTTTGGTTTCCGGGCCCTCAACGAACGTCTTGTCGAAATCCGGTTTTTTATTGGGATCCTGCGGGCTGCCGGCGTTGGTGGAGGTGTTCATAAATATTTTTTGATGATCTTTAGCCGAAGAAAAAATAAATCATTTAATAATTTTCCGATTTCCGACTAGAAAAATGCAACTATTTCAAACCCAATCACGCAAAGCGATCCCGCCACGATGCCGATGATCTGGCCGTTTTGCGAACCGTTGCCTTGAGATTTGGAATTCTTGTCGAAGCCTTCCACGGCGGTAAATACCAGCGCCCCGATCGCGCCCGCGCCCAGCGCGAGCCGCAGCAGTGCCTTGCCGTCAAGGGCGTTTATTTTGGGAAGCGTTTTGTTGAGCGTGACGGTTTCGCCCTTGGCCACGGTAACATCTTCAACGACTTTATCATACGATTTATTCTGATGCCGTACCTCGAGCCGGTACTTTCCCGGAATGATGAAGTCGTTGGAAACCGGCGTTTTTCCCAGCGAGGTGAGAATGTAAACGTCCGCGCCCTCCGGGTCTGAGTTCAGCTTGAGCGATCCGTAGCGCGACTTGACCGTTTTTTCAATCAAGGTCTCCTCGTTGGCCTGGATTAGTACATCTTCGACCGTGCTGGTTTTTTGCACAGGATCAACAAGCTTGAGCGAATACCTGCCCGCCTTGAGCTTTTTGGCCATGACGGGGGAATCGCCGATGTACTTGTCGTCGAGCCAGACCTCGATGCCGTCCGGGTCGGTCTTGACGGTAAGCGTGCCTTCGCTTTCCGCGAACACCGAGGCGCGCATGGTGATTAACATAACGGCGGCCGCAAGATATGACCATTTTCCCAGCCTCATCGCAACTCCTTTGCGCATCGGGCCCAGCGGACCCGCATGGTTTTTTTCAGGAAAAGCTTTTCACAACGGAAAAACAGGTTTATTTTATGTAATTACTAAAAATACAATCCGTTTTCCGGCAACGCCAGAGCATTGGTCTATAACAGGAAAGGTAAAAAAAAGGTAGCCGCAGAGACATAGAGAGCACAGAGACCATAAATGGTTTAAAGTTGGAAGTTTGAGGTTAATTATTTGTTCTTCTACTTTCAACTTTCAACCTCCAACTTCCAACTTTGATTCGTTTTTCTCCGAGTCCTCCGTGTCTCCGCGGTGAATTTGCTTTTTCCAACCTTAGAAAAAAGGCAGGAAACCCGTGTTAACAAACAGCAAGGTCGTCTGGAAAGAAGGCATGTTTCTCCAGCCCCAGCATTTTCAGCAGGAGGAACGGCATATCTTCAACGCGTTTCATGCCGCGCTTGCGGCGCATTCGCCGCACTGGTACGGCGTCACCGAACTCGAGATCGACAACGACGCGATCGCCAACGGCCTGGTTTCGGTGACGCGGTGCGGCGGCATGCTGCCCGACGGCGTTTCGTTTTCCGTTCCCAAGGAAGATCCGGCCCCGCCCGCCCGCGCGTTCGGCGAGCACCTGACGCACGAGCAGCAGTCGCTCGACGTGTATGTGGCCTTGCCGCTTGCCGTCGAGGGAAAGTCAAACGTGGTGTCGGCCGCAATGGAGGGACAGGCCGCGGCCCGGTACCGTTCGCGGCCTTTGCCTGTTGCCGACGAAGTATTGGGCTCAGAGCGCAAGGAGATCGAGGTGGGCGCGCTCAATTTTGTCATTTTATTCGGGGACGAATCGCTTGACAACCATGCGGCGTTCCAGATAGCGAAGCTCGCGAGGAACGCAAGCGGAACCGTGGAGCTTTCACCGTTGTATGTGCCGCCCCTGCTCTTCATCGCGGCATCGCCGCACGTGCTCAACCTGTTGAAGTCGCTGCTCGAGTTCCTGTTTGCAAAGATCAACTCGCTTTCGCAGGGGAGAAAACACGTGGAGGGCGGGTTTGCCGAGTTTTCCGGCGCAGAGGAGACGCCGTTCCGCCTTCTCCAGACGCTCAACACCTACACGCCGCTGCTCGCGCACTACCACTCGTTCCCGAGCGTGCATCCCTACGAGGTGTTCTGCCTGCTCACGCAGTTCGCGGGCAGCTTGTGCACGTTCTCTTCCGAAGTGTCAATCAAGAACCTGCCGCGGTACGACCACGCGAACCTGTCCGCCACGTTCGGCGTACTCTGCAAGCTCATCAGGAGCATTCTGGAGGCCGATATCCAGGCCGGGTGCGTGCCCGTGCCGATCGAGCAGATAAACCAGGCCACGTTCCTGTGCAAGGTGCCGGACGAAAAGCTGCTCTCGGTGGCGAAGTTCTATTTCGGCGTGTCGGCAAAAGCGCCGGAAAAGGAGCTCGTGGTGGGTGTACTGCAGCGCATCAAGATGTGCTCGCGCAACAAGCTCGACCTGCTCATCTCGTCTGCGATGCCCGGCCTGCCGCTCAAGCATGTCATGCGGCCGCCTCAGGGGCTTTCCACCAAGCCGGGTTTCGTGTATTTCAGCTTGGAGCAATCGGGAGATTTCTGGAACCAGATCAAGGCGGCAGGGAATATCGCGTTTTATTTTCCGAATAATTATGCCGAGTTGAAGATGGAGATGTTGGCGCTGAAAGAATAATAAAGTCTTAAATCCGGACGCCCCGCCGGAGCGGCGGCGGCCCTCCTTCCGGTCTCGCCTTCGGCTCGGGCCGCCACGGCCCGATGGCGGAGGACCGTCAGGGTCCGGGCGGCATCGCTCTCCGGAGCGACCTCCAGTCCTGCCTGGCGCGCGGGCAGAAAAAAAATTGCCGCACTTGCTTCTCCCCCTTATCAAGGGGGAGGCGCCGAAGGCGGAAGGGGATGTTCTGCAGCGGTTGCGTTGCGAAGGTGCGACGCATCGCGAGCCTCAAGCGAGCGACATCGCGCGCACCTTTGCAGGAGGGGGTGTGCCCCGCAATGCAGGGACGTTGCGTGCAGCGTCCCTGCATGTGGGGCCAGGGGGAAACGCGAAGCGGTGCCCCCACCAGAATATTTTATTTAGGAAGCTGAAATTATGCCGTCGTCATTTGTCAACACCGTCACTTCCCAAACCATGAACCTTGACCTATCCAAAACTTTGGGCGGGTCGCGGGACGTGAGCACGCTGTGCACCGACCTGTTTCTCATCATCATCAGGATGCGCGAGGCGGAGGACCTCGGCGACCCGGCTGCGCTGCGCAAGCTCATCACGTATTACATCGGGCTTTTCGAAAAGAACTGCAAGGCCATCGGCATGGCTCCAGAGTCGATCCTCGAGGCCAAATACGCCATGGTGGCGCTCATGGACGAGACCGTGCTGAGCGTGCCCGGCGCGTGCAGGGACTTCTGGCTCACCAGGCCCATGCAGCTCGATTATTTCGGCGACAACCTTGCGGGACAGGAATTTTACGAGAAACTGCAGAAGATGCTCCTGCAGCCTGAAAACAAGAAGGACGTGCTTGAGGTCTATTTCCTGTGCTTGTCGCTCGGGTTCGAGGGCAAGTACAAGCTCTTCAACCCTGAGGAGCGCATCACCATCATGGAAGACCTGGGCAGGATGATACGCCGTACCAGGATCCGCGTCTCGGCAGAGCTTTCTCCCCATGGAAAGCGTGCAGCGCCTTCTTCGGCCGCAAAGCCGAAAACATTTTTCTTCCCGCTCTGGCTGTCCGGCGCGATCGCCGCGGGAATGGTTATGGCGGGCTGGACGGCAATGTTCATCATAAACAATTCGGCATGCGGCAATCTGCTTGCCTCCATCCAATCTTTCATCGCGAAATAACCGGCTATGAAAAAACTCCCTGCGTGGATCGTCGTTGTCTGGTGCGTTCTGGTCGTTCTCGGCACACTCTCGTTTGTCATCGGCGGGCTGGTAAAGCTGTCCGCGCTTGTTGAGTGGCTGATCGCGGGACCGCTGTTTGCCGGCGCTGCCGTGTGGGTCTCGCTTCATTTTCTTCTCGGTAAACCAAGAAAGAAAAAGGCAAGCGGTTTTATCGGGGGAAACCAGGCGGTGTTCCAGCGGGTGCTCCGCGAGACGAACGAGGCGGTGCAGCGGTACCTCGGCGCCGTGATGCGTAAGGGCCTTTTGCAGAAAAGCGCGCTGTACGAGCGGCCGTGGTTTTTGCTGTGCGGCGCGGAAAAATCCGGGAAAACGTCGCTGCTGCGGGGCGCCGGCCTCAATTTCCCGATGCGCTATCCGTCGGAAAAGGACGGCATGGTTCTTGACGGAAGCGACCAGATCACCTGGTATTTCGCCAACGAGGCGGTGTGGATCGACACGCCGGGCGCCGTCATGGACGAGGCGAAAAAAGACACCTGGCAGGCGTTTATCGCGTCGCTCATGGAGGTGAGGCCCGAAAAGCCGGTTGACGGCATGGCGCTCGTGGTGAGCGCCCGGGAGGTGCTCGACGCCGATGACGCAACGGTCAAGGACATGGCCGGCCGGCTCCGGCGCAGGGTGGACGAGCTCATCGCGGCCTGGGGAATAGAATTCCCGGTGTATCTCATCTTCAACCATTCGGATGAAATCCCGGGGTTCCAGGAATATTTCGGTGACCAGTTGATGAAAGCGCAGGACCAGATCTTCGGCGCGACGCTTTCGGTCGACGACGAAAAAATGCTGCCGCGCATGGCCTTTGCCCAGGAGTTCGGGCTCCTGAGCAGGTCGCTCACCGATCTCCGTCTTGACAAGCTGTACAAGGAAAAAGACGCGGCGCGCAAGAGGATGATCTGCCGCTTTGTGATCCACTTCGAGGGCATGCAGGAAAAGCTCGGCGCTTTTGTGACCGAGCTTTTCAAACCGAGCAGCTACGAGGGCAGGCCGTTGTTCAGGGGATTTTACTTTACGAGCTGCAGCGAGGCCGCTCCCGGGAACGAGGAAGGGGAGCAGCGCCGGCCGGAGGCCGGGATGACCGTCGCCAGCCATCCGCTCAACCCGCGCAGGATGCTCGCGCCGCAGGCGCAGAAGGGCGAGAAAATACCGGTCGTCACGTCGCTGTTCGTGCTGCCGCTGTTCAGGGAGCTCATGGTGCGCGGCAAGGAGTTTGTCAAGACCACGCAGAAGCGCACGCGGCGGCAGTACGTTCGCCATTACCTGGTCACGGCCGCCATCGCGCTGGCGGCATTCGGCGTGCTGGGGCTCATGCTGGCGGGCATGCAGACGTCGCTTGCGCTGTTCGAAACGCTTCGCTCTGATATGTCAATGATGCCGGCCGACAACGGGACCCTGCTCAACCAGTACGCCAGCCTCGACGCAGTGGGCAAGAGCATCGCGCGGCTCCAGGGCTATGAAGACCGCGGCGCGCCCCTGTTCACCGGCCTGTTCGGGTTTTACCGCGGCCGCGCGGCGCTCGAACAGCTCAAAAATGTTTACTTCAGCAAAATCAACCGGCTCCTTGTTGTCCCTGCCGTCAAGTATCTCGAATACCAGTTGTGGGAGAAGGTACAGGGGTACGGCGAACTTGCGGGACAGGACTACGACAACCTGTACGGCAATCTCAAGGCCTACCTTTCGATGTCCGAGGCGATGAGCGGCCGCCCCAAGGACATCGACACAACGTTTTTACGCGGCCTGTTGCTCGACGCGATCAAGCAGTCGCTCGTGTCGGCCCAGGGCGGGCAGGGCCGGCTGCCGCAGCAGATCGAGGCCATTCTGTCTGAAAACACGGGGGTGTACCTGCTGTATCTCAAGCGCCAGGCCATTCCTCCCATCCAGGGCAACCAGCGGCTCATCACGCTCGCGCGCACCAAGCTGCGCCGGCTGCCTTCCGCGCAGTCGCTGTACGAGTCCGCGATCAACCGGCTGAGCCAGGACGCGCCCTCCATCACGCTTGACCAGATGCTCAACCGCCAACAAGAGGGGATCCTCAAGTCCGACCGGCCGATCAGCGTTCTTTACACACAGGAAGGATGGGACAAGTTCGTGGCCGAGGCGATCGCCCAGGCGAGCAAGGACCCGTTCAAGCTCGACTGGGTGATCGGGCTGTCGCCCGACGACGTGCCCACCGAAGCACTTGACAAGAAGCAACTGTACAACGACATGCTCGCCGCCTACCTGGCCGATTTCTCGTCGCAATGGCTCGGCTTCCTCGCCTCGGTGAAGATGGAGCAGTTCGGCGATTTGTCGCGCTGCCAGCGCGTTTTGCTCAAGCTCGTGGCCGACAAATCGGAGCTTGCGGTGCTCCTGGAGACCGTCGCGAAGTATTCCGAGATCAGCAAGGAGGGCATGGCCGACAAGGCGGGCGGAGCGCTTGACGCCGCGGCAAAATTCAAGGCCACCAAGGACCTTGCCAAAAAAGTCGATAAGGCCGAGGCCGCGGCTGGCCAGGCGGGGGAGGCGATGGGATTTTCGCTCGGCCAGAAGAAATCGCCCTTCGACGACCTGAACGCCACGTTCGACCCGCTCCGCGTGTTCGCGCGGTCGACCGGCGGCGCCTTGAGCGGGTACGAGGGATACCGCGACAAGATCACGACCCTTGCGGGAAAACTGGCCGCGCTTGAGACCCAGGGACCGGATTTCGCGCTCGCCGTGTTCAGCGGCAAGGACGACGACGCGCTGCTTGCCGCATGGAAATACACGCAGGCCGCACTCGCCAACATGCCCGAAAACCTTGCTGCCGCCATGAAGGGCGTTCTCATGCTTCCCGTCGAATACACCGGAAGCGCCGCCACGAGCCTGCTCACCCAGACGCTCACCGCGAAATGGCATTCCGAAATTGTCAAGCCCTATACCAGCAGGTTCTCGGGCAAGTACCCGTTCTCGCCGCGCGGGGAGGACGCGTCGTTCGCCGATGTCATGGACTTTTTCAGGCCGCAGACCGGAACGTTCTGGGGATTTTACGACAGGGTCCTGTCGCCTTACATCGTGAAGACAACGTCGGGATGGATGGTAAGGCCGGTGGGAAGCCTCAAGCTCACGTTCAATCCGCAGCTGGCCAAGTCATTGAGCAGCGCCGAGCGCGTGCGCGACATGTTCTTCAAGCCCGACGGCACGGTGCGGCCCATGACCATCACCCTGACGCCGGCCGCGTCGAACAAAAACAGCGCGAAGCTCGAGGTGAACGGTCAGGCGTCCGACCTTTCGCCAGGCGGGAAATCCGTTCTTTTCAACTGGCCTTCAGAAACCGCGCCCCTGGGCGCGTCGCTCAAGATATCCGTGAGCTCCGATTTCACGCAGGACATTTCCTTTCCCGGCCCCTGGGGATTTCTCAAGCTGGTGCAGGCGGGCCGTGTGAGCAAGGTGAACCCGAGCACGGTGAACGCCCGGTGGCAGGTGAACGTGCAGAACATGTACGTGGTGTATCTGGAGTACAAGCTGCAGGTGTCCGGCGCCGACCATCCGTTCGGGGACATGGTTTTTTCTGATTTTGATTGCCCGACTGATTTGTTGACAAGTGAGGAAAAGAAAAATACTAATTAGAAAAATGTTTTATATGGGGGCTCCACCCCCACGCCCCGGCCAGGGGTGCTCATCAGCGAGCACCCTTGGAACCCGCGCCGTGCCTGCAGCGCCGCCTCATCCCTCGGCACTCGGGTCGCTCGTGAACTCACCCGGCAGGAAGGGATAAAGATTAGCGGGCTCGAACAGCACGAGCGACGTGTCCTCCTGCCTCAGGGGCGGCCCGAGCCGAAGGCGAGACCGGAAGGAGAACCGACCCGGCCGCAGGCCGGGGAACGCCCAATTTATTTACGAATTTAAGGCTGAAAAGTTCCGCTTACGCAATCTGCCCCCTCACCTTCGTATACTCCCTTATAATCCTCACGAACCGGTAAATGGAACTTATCGTCCGGGCGGAGATGCGGTGCCAGTTGGGATTGTTGATGGCGCTTCCGAGGCGGGAGGTCTTGCGGATCTTTTTGGAAAGATCCATGAGCACCTCGATCTGGCCGAGGTTGAGGCGCATCATGATGCGGCCCGGCTCCCGTTCCACCGTGCCGCCGTAAATTTCGACGAGGTCAACGATGTCCTGCGTCAATGGAATGCGGCCCAGGAGTTCAAACACGAAACTTCCGCCCTTTCCAACGGTGACGAACATGTTGCAGAACTGCATGAGGTCGTCGTTGTCGTCCTGGTCGTCGATCTGGAAGGCGTAGTCCTTGTTGACGTTGCCGGTGATGACATCCTTTTCACCCAGGTACAAGTCGGCGAGATACCGCCGGAGTTTTGAAGACATCGGACGTGATTCCTTTTCGGATGGTGTGGGCCGCCGGTTCACAAAAAAGATAATTCCTTTGCCGCGCGTCGGCCAATAAAAGTTTCTGCGGGACAGGTAAAAGACCCGCATTTTCAGCCAAAACCGTTTTTAACTTGACACAAAGGTTAGGAGGAAATAATATTTACTGCCAACGGACGCCGCGTTGGCGTCTGGAGTTATTCATCATCAATTAATTTTTTAGAAAGGTTGTTGTTTATGGCAACAGGAGTAGTCAAGTGGTTCAACAGGTCAAAGGGTTACGGTTTCATCAAGCCCGATGACGGTTCAAAAGACGTGTTTGTCCATTTTTCCGCGATCGTCGGCGAGGGCGTAAAGGATCTCAAGGAAGGCGAGAAAGTGGAGTTCGAAATTGTCGTGAATCAGAAGGGACCCAATGCGAAGGACGTGAAGCCTATTGCATAACCGTGTGAATTCTTTTTTTTGATTCATAGAAGTAAGATCCCTGAATGCCGCGCTGAAAAGAAAGGCGCGGCATTTTTTATTTGTGCTAAAGAAATCTTTCTTACTACATTGGTAAAAAAGTGGTGAGGGAAGTTTCCCCTTCCTGGGTGCAGCCGGGTACCGACTGTTGCACGATTCATATGTCCGCAGGGCTCACCCGCGAAAGGTAGTTGAAAAGGCCTATGAATAGGACGGGCAATTATAATTGCTTTTCTGGATTTATTACTAATCGGATGTATAAAGGGATTTTCCCGAATTTATTTTCCTATCATGGAAACCCAGATAAGAAAAATCTTCATTTGTATTGTATTATTGGCGGTACCGGCATGCACCATTTTTGCACAAAACCAATCGAGTACGGACTATCTTCAAGCTAAATTTAACTCGCTCGACTCAGTCTTTTCCTCCTTGCCGCAGGTTCCCGAGATCCGAATGAAAGACGCCGCCCCCGTCAACGGCCTGTTCGGAAAATTGCTCAGGCAATATCCCGAAATCGTTCTTCTGGCGCGGACCGGCGCAAAAGGCGTGGTGGTCAATTACGTTGACCGGGAAGGAGACGACAAGGGATTCGGCGTCGACGTATCGGACAGCGCGTGGTTTTCCTCGCCGAAATCCGGCATGGCGGCATGGCACGGACCATTGACCAAGGAAACCAGGCGCTCGGTGGTGCTGTGGAGCAGGCCGTTTTCCGGCCGTGCCGCGGTGGGCGGCGATCGGTTCGGCGGCGTCGTTGCGATGAAAGTCGACGTCACCACCTGCTTCAAGGAATTCGCCGCGCTGGAAAAAGGGCCGTTTGAGATCTTGTTTAACGGTCAAACTTTTTATTACCTTTCATGGAACGACAGCATACCGTTTGCCGACCGTACGGTCTCGATGCCGGGCAACATTAAATTCACGGTCCGCAGGCCGAAAAACGCCGATGAAAAGAGCAGATCCGCGCCGGCGGCCGTCGCACTTTCCAAACAGGAAGAGGCAAAGAGCGCGGTTGCGGCGTCTGCCGGTAAAACGAGCAATGTGGGTGAACATAAGGCCGCACATAAGGAAGAAGCCGTGCCGCCGGAAGATACCGCCGCGTCCGGCGAAACCGGGAGCCCGAACAAAAAGCTTTCGCATAGCGACCTTTGGATAAAGCTCCTCGCGCTCGCCGTGCTGCTTGCCGGCGCCCTTTTTGGCGTGTTGACCGTCGGTCGACTGCGGCGCCGCAAAGCCTCCGATGATATCATGCTTGAAGACACCCATCAGCCCGAGAAGCATGAGGAGCCGCCCGCTGTTTCCGCGCAGGAAGCGGAATCGGAGAATCTGGTTCACATCAGCGAAGACATGCATGAAAAGCCTGATGAAGACAGGAAGCCTGCATCAGAAAATAAAAAAGAGTTGATTGAGGAAATTGGAGAAGCGGGCGCCCATGTCATCACGGTACGGGCGGAAGCCGTTACCGATGTCAACACGGAAGCAAAAGCCGTATTGACCGCAAAGGACAAAGCGCGGATTAAAGAGGAGGAGAAAAAAAAGGCTGAGGAACGGTTCGCGGCAAAAATCAGCGAGGAAGCGCTGAAGGAGCTTACGGCAACCATCACGAAAAAAGTGCGGGACGAACAGGCCGGCCGCCTCCGGGTAACGGCCGAGGAGGAGCTCAAGAACGAGTTCAAACGGACCGTTCTGGACAGCGAAAAGGAGTCGATTTCTCGAAAAGCAAGGCAGGAGGTCGAACGGGAGCTGCACGCCTCGGTCGAAAGGGAATCCCGCGAGGCGCTGCTGGCGCAGGCGCGAAACGAGCTCGCCGCCGAGGTCCGGAAACAGCTTGAGGAGAAGGAAAAGGGCAAAATTTACGAAAAAGAACTCGAAAGCCTTACCGCCGCCGTGCGCCAGCAGCTCGTCGAAAAAGAGATGCCCGGCCTTGTCGAGGAGCGCCGCCGTCTCATGGCGAACGAAATAAAGGAGGAAGTCGCCGCGTCGCACACCGATGAATTCCGGGAGCAGGCGCGCGCCGCCCTTAAAAATGAAATCGCCGAGGCCGTGAAAAAGGAAGACGGCGACCGCGTCAGGGAAGAGGAGACGCTGGCGCTCCGGCAATCCCTCCGCCGAAAGCTTGCGGAAGAGGAAACATCCAGGCTCACGGCAAAAGCGCTCGAATCGCTTGAGGCGGAGATACGCGGCAAGGTGGAAAAGAACGAGGGCGCGGTGCTCAGGGAGCGCATCCTTGCCGAAGTGAAGGACGAAATCCGCGCCGGCCTCATTGACAAAGAGCAGGAGGCGATACGTGAAGAGCAGCGCGGAAAACTGGAGAAAGAACTCTATGCCGAAATCGCGGCCGCGGAAACCGAGAAAATCCGCGCCGCGCTGGTCGACCGCGTCACCCGTGAGGAGCGCGCGCGCGTCGAGTCTGAGGAGCGGAAGAACATCATCGAGGCGGAGAAGAACCGCATCATCTCCCACGAGTCGCCCGCGCTCCGGGAGCAGCTCCGCGCGCAGATACGCGAGGAGGAAATGAAGACCATCAAGGAGACCGTGAAGGCGGAGATATATTCCGAGACGGCGCAGGTGATCCGGAACAACATCGAACAGAAATACAAAAACGCCGTTCAAGACAAAATCGCCGAACTCAAGGAATCCCTCGCGGTGAGGGCGCGCGCCGACGTCAGGACGGACCTGCAGAAGGAATACCAGTCGCTTCTTGACAAAGTGGAGCAGTTGTCCGGCACTCTGGCCGGCAGCGACGCGCTGCAGTCGTTCGGCAAGACCATCGCGCTGCTTGCCGAAGAAAAAAAGAAGTTCAAAAACCTCAATCTCAACACGGCCCAGACCGAGAGCCTGCTCGATTACCTCAAGCGTATGCACAGCCGCCTGACCATCCATCTCGACAAAATCGACCAGAGCGTGCGCGAGCTGATTCTCTCGGCGGGAAGCGTCAAGGCAAAAATTAACAAAGAGGAATAATGCGATGGCCGCGCGCCGGTATCGGGGAATCAAGATGACTGGCGCCGCGCCCGGATTCAAGGCGGCGCTGGGGCAGGACTCGCACCGGTTCGAGGGCGCGCGCTCGTTAAAGCCGCTCATGCTCGGCGGCATCGCCGTCCCCGGATGCCCCGGGCTTGCGGGCAACAGCGACGCCGATGTCGTGCTGCACGCCGTCACCAACGCCGTGTCCGGCATTTCGGGAAAGAACATTCTCGGCCGCGTCGCCGACAGAATGTGTCTTGACAAAGGAATAACCGACAGCGCCGCCTACCTCAAAAAGGCGCTCGCGACGCTCGGCCCCTGGCGCCTTGTCCACGTGTCGGTGTGCATTGAGGGAAAACGCCCGGTGCTCGCAAAACATATTCCCGCCATGAAAAAATCCATTGCGCGGATATGTTCGTTGACAGAACGCGATATCGGCATCACCGCAACGACCGGAGAGGGGCTTACCGCATTTGGCAGGGGAAAAGGTATGCAGGCGTTTGCCGTGGTGACGGCGGAGAGACGGCATTAGATTTGTAGGACTTTTTTCTGCTAAAAGTTTCCAGGGTAAGGTAATCGCCGCTTTGCGGCCGCGGGAAAAAAACAGGAATGTAGTTGACTTATGCAAAGCGTCAGGCCGGACTGGAGGCCGCGCTGGAGCGCGGTGCTGCCCGGGCCCGGCGGTCTTCCGCCATCGGGCCGTGGCAGCCCGAGCCGAAGGCCGACGACCCTTGTGACCCTTGGAAATCCCTGACGAGGGAGAAGCACCCGAAGGGGTGGACCGGAAGGAGGGCCGCCGCGGCGAAGCTGCGGAACGCCATGATTATTAGGATTTATTTTTTTTAGATGCTAGGGCAGGACAAATATCTTCTGTAATTTTTTATTCATCCCTCTTGTGGCTTCATTTTTATAGCCAACCTGCGCAAAGTACACCCCCGGCGGAACCGATGTTCCTGAATTGTTGCATAATTTCCATTCGAACCCGTAGGCGTACTCAGGCAGCGAGCGCGGCTGGCTGTTCTGGCCCTTTACGGCATGCGAAACAAGGCGGCCGTCGATTGAGTAGATCCAAATTTCGAGGATATTTCTTCCCTTGAACCTGATGCTGCCGTCCCTTTTGAGACGTGCCGGGTTCGGAAGCGCCGTAAACACGCTGTCGATATGGTCTCGATTGGGATTGGGAAGGAGCCCAAACAGGCCGTAGATGCCGGGAACGGAATCGAGACAGCGCCGAATGTAGGTCAGGGAATCCGGCGCTTTCCGGGGCAGCAGCTGGCTCATGATTGGCTTCCAGGAGCTTGACGAATCGTCCCAGCGGCAGATATCGAAAAGCGTGTCGGGAATGGCATGCGCCGATGCAATGGCGTCCACCTGTTGTTTTAATTCAACGATCGAAAGTACCAACCCAGCGTTATGCAGCCAGGTGAGCGGAAAGGAAATGTCGTAAAACGTTCCCAGCGCGGCGAGGCTGTCGTTCCGCGCGCTGTCGAGAAGGGAAGACCCGGCAAGGTTCGTTTCCTTGACGGAAAGCGAGCAGGACAAATCGGTGAGGGCCTTTACCGATACGGCCGCATACGGCGCGGTCAAAGGAGCGCCCGACGGAATTGAAGTGACGGTTGCGCTGTCGCCGCTGCGGTAGGTGATCCCGCACGGCATGAAGGTCACTTTGCCGTTGCGTGTGCTGTCGTACCTGGCGTTGGTGGCGATCACGAGCGCCTCGATAAAATCCTGCCAGTTTGCTATGGCCGCGCCCGCCTTTGTCGCCGACGTGTTCGGTATAACGATGATTGAATCGTGCGCAGGCGACGCGTCTTTTTTAAGGATGCAGCGAAGGTTCCAGACCGCGTTCGTATCGGCGTCGCCCGCGAGCGGCCCATCGCCGGAAAACACGATGTTGAGCGGCGCGCCGCCGTTGTGCATGGTAAAGGAGAATGTGTTCATGCCGAACGGCTGCACGGTCTTGCTAACTGAAAAAGACTGGTCGGGCTGGTCCTGCGGATAGACCCACTCGTCCTTGAGCAGCGGCGCGTCCGCGATGAACCGGCCCGGCGCGGCGCGCGGCCCGGTGTAATAGCTTCCCGTGAAAAATCCGCCCAGAATATCCGGCCAGGTGCGGCCGGCCTGGCCAGAGGCCATGACAAGGTTGTTGTAGAACCTGGTAAACTGATGGTAATTGTTGAAAAGAAGGTTTTTGATGAAATCGATGCGCGGGGACGGGTATGCTAATTGGTAAAGATACATCGTCGGGAGAGCGTTCTTGTAAACGGGGTCGCCGTCCTCGTAAATGTATTTGAAGATGGCACCATAAGGGTCGCCGAAAAAATCTCCGACGTATTGGAAATAATCATTGACATAATCGAAGCCGAGGTCTTCCATTAATACCGCGCTGCCTTCGAGAAAGGTGACCGGAAAATCGTCGACATAAAAGATGTCGGTATATGATCGCGCCATGGCATACTGCACGCCGTGAAAGAACTCATGACAGCAGGTGACGCGCACCGCGTTTTCGGGATGCATGTTATACCCATAGTCTGACCAGACGGGCCCATTCCATTCACTGCGGGTTTCTATGTAGCTTGTAAACCCTATATTGCCCGCCGGCGCGTTGTCCTCCGGGAACGTATAGGCATAGGTGGTTGCATCGTCGCCGGTCATCAGACGCAGGGCGATTTTGTAGAGAGAAGAGTTGTGGGTTTGGTCCATATAGGGCCATGGCTTGACAAAGCCGAACCTGTCGATTTCCATCGACCATGCGCTGTCGGCCGCGTACGCCACCTGATCAACGTAATCCGGCACGCCGTTCGGTTCGTGCGTCTGCGTCCTCCAGTCGGTACTGGAAAAGCCGATGGTGTCGGTAAGATCGACGGCTTCAATGCCTGAGGTGTAATAGTAAATTTCGAAATGGCCGCTGGGAGAAACGTATTTCGTCATGTCCGACGGGATCTGTGTGGCTTTTAGATACAGAGCTTTGAAAGAGGGCGACAGTAATTCCCAGCATTTTGCAAGGGCAATGAAGTCGGCATCCGTTGGCGCCGCAACACCTTTTCCGGGCTTTGCGTGCACCGCTCTCGCCTGGAAATAGGGCGTCAGTGCCGATTCAAATGCGGAAACGGATTGCTTCACGGCCGCAATCGTGGTTTTCCCCTCGAAGACGCGTGAAGCGGTTGCGCGCACGCCTGCTGTTTTTGCCGATAGCGATGAAGCTGCAATCAGAAGAAGAAAAACAATGAAAAGACGTTGAGGCTTGATCAAGAATGATTCCTGTTGCTTTACAGCAGTAAGGTGAAATCATCGTCATGAAAATTTGATAGGATTACGTATTAAATATAAATACTGATCTGATTTTTATTAAAAAATAACGGGATTTCAAGAAACGGGGCGCGGGACTATATGAGGACGGCCCTTTAATTGCTCCCTATCAATTATATTTTGTAAGGCATGATGCGTGAAGTTTTTTAATTCGCACCGCAAAACATTTTAACCTGGTACGGGAACCGGATGCCTTTTTTAAAAATAAACCCGCGGGAAGTGTCCCGGCAAACGATCCGGTTCTTGATTGCCGTTTTTTTTGTTCTTCTTTGTTCAGCTCGCGCGCATTCCCAGGATCTTTTTTCCGAAGTCTTTTTGAATAAGCCGGCATACGCCCGCGGCGACACGCTTGTCGCCGCCATGCACGTGGCGATCCCCGATCATTTCCATTTGTACAGTAATCCGCTCGGTCCGGGCATAGGAAAGCCGTTGCGGCTGCGCGCGTTCAGCGGACCGGGCGTCCGTTGGATCGCGGCGTACAAGTCACCCCCAAAACGATTCTACCCCGAGTTCGGGGGGTGGGTGTGGGCATATGAAAAAGAGGCCACCTTTTTCATCAAGGGTGTGATCACCGATTCGGCCGCTTCGGTGACCGGCGCGACGGCCTATGCAAGCGGGCTTGTTTGCTACACCTCCTGCGTGCCGGTCACCACGGGAAACGATTTTGAGATTCGGATTACAGACTCGTCGGCCGGCGGCTCGTTTGACGACCGCCCGTCTTTACGGTACCTTCTGAACAGCGCCGAGCCCCTGGATTTTGAAGTCGGGCCGGTTGAGGCAAAACAGAAAACCGAACCCGGAGCCCTGGGCCAGATTACGATGCCGGGCCAGACCGCGCTCGCCGCCGAAACGCCGCACCGCTGGGAATACGAACCCGTCGAGAAAAAAATATCCATGAATTTTCTCCTCGCGGTGCTCTTCGGATTCATCGCGGGGATCATCCTCAACGTGATGCCGTGCGTGCTGCCGGTGCTCGGGATAAAAATACTGTCGCTCGCTAAGGCGGGCGGCGCCTCGCGCAAAACCGTGCTGGCGCACAGCCTTGTTTTTACCGGCGGCATCCTCACCGTCTTCATGGCCCTGGCGGCGCTTGCCTCGTTTGCGCAGCTTTCGTGGGGACAGCAGTTCCAGAGTCCCTGGTTCCTTGTCTCGCTCATCGTTCTCACCGTGGTGTTCGCGCTCGGGCTTTTCGACGTGTACGTTCTCGTGGTGCCTTCCAATATTTCCAACCTTGAGCGGAAAAGCGGAAAGGGTTTCCTGGGCGAATATCTCCGGGGCATGTTCGCCACGCTGCTCGCGACGCCGTGCAGCGGCCCTTTTCTCGGCGCGACGCTCGCCTGGACGCTCACCCAGTCCACCGTCATCATCTTCCTGGTGTTTTTCTCCATCGGCGCGGGCATGGCGTTTCCCTACATACTTTTCTCCTTGAGCAAGACGCTGGTCAGGCTCATCCCGAAACCGGGCAAATGGATGGAGGACTTCAAGCACCTCATGGGCATTCTCCTGCTCGGCGCCGCGGTCTACTTCCTGCTCGGCCTCCCTAAGGACATGGTGGTAAGCGCGGTGGGGTTCAGCGTGGCGATCGCCTTTGCCGTGGTGTTCTTTTTCCGCTACGCGCCGTGGGGTTCTTCTTTGAAAAGGAATATCGTTGCGGGCATTCTGGCGCTCGCCATCGCGGCCTTCGGGTACTATCTCACCTTTGTCGTGATCTACCGCAACACCTCCACCCAGGCGGCGCTTGCCGCCGAGCGCAACGAGGTGCAATGGGAGGAATTCACGCCCAAGCTGCTCCTTGATGCGCACGCCAACGGCCGGCACGTGATCGTGGACTTCACCGCCAACTGGTGCCTCAACTGCCAGTACAACATGCTGACCGTGCTGTCGTCGAAGGAAGTGGCAGAATTGATAAAGAGGAAAAACGTCCTGGCGCTCAAGGCCGACCTGACCTGGACCAACGTGCAGGCCGAGTCGCTGCTGCACCATCTCGGCTCGCGCAGCGTGCCGTTTTTCGCCGTGTTTCCCGGCGACGATCCGTATCATCCGATCATCATGAGGGACATTCTGAGCAAACGGGCGGTGGTGAAGGTGCTGAAGGGGTTGGAGGAGAAGTAACTATTTTTGCAGATTGATACAAAGGAATTTCCAAAATGCCCAAAAACCTAGTTCAAAAAATCCTCGACGAGCACATCGTCGCGGGAAACCCGGTCCTCGGCGCCGAGATCGGCATCAGGATAGACCAGACGCTCACGCAGGACGCCACCGGCACCATGGCCTATCTCCAATTCGAGGCGCTCGGGTTCGAGCGCGTGAAGACCGAACTTTCGGTTTCGTACGTTGACCACAACACCATCCAGGACGGTTTCGAAAACGCGGACGACCACAAGTACCTCGAGACCGTTGCGCAGAAATACGGCATTTATTTTTCCCGGCCCGGCAACGGCATCTGCCACCAGGTGCACCTCGAGCGGTTCGGGTGCCCCGGAAAGACCCTGCTCGGCAGCGATTCACACACGCCGACCGGCGGCGGCATGGGAATGATCGCCATCGGCGCCGGCGGGCTCGATGTGGCCGTGGCAATGGGCGGCGGGCTTTTTTACCTCACGTACCCGAAGGTCATCAAGATCGATTTGCAGGGAAAGCTCGGTTCGTGGGTGTCGGCGAAGGATGCGATTTTAAAAGTGCTCGAAACGCTCTCGACAAAAGGGAATGTCGGCTCGGTACTGGAATACGGCGGCAAGGGCGTGGAAACCCTTTCGGTGCCGGAGCGCGCGACCATCACCAACATGGGCGCGGAGCTCGGCGTGACGTTCTCGGTTTTCCCGTCCGACGCTGCGACAAGGGCGTTTTTACGGTCGCAGGGCCGCGAGGACTGCTTCAAGCCCATTGCCGCCGACGACGACGCGAGCTACGACCGCGTCATCCACCTCGATCTTGCGAAACTGGAACCGCTCGCCGCGACCCCGCATTCGCCGGGAAACATCAAGCGGCTCGCCGAGATCGCCGGGCTCAAGGTGAACCAGGTGTGCATCGGCTCGTGCACGAACTCCTCGTATCAGGACCTCATGCTGGTGGCCTCCGCGCTCAGGGGAAAGAAGATCGCTTCGCATGTTTCGCTCGCGCTCGCGTGCGGGTCGCGCCAAGTGCTTGAAATGATAAGCCGCAACGGCGCGCTCGCCGACATCATTTCGGCGGGCGGCCGCGTCATGGAGAACGCCTGCGGGTTCTGCATCGGCAATTCGCTGGCGCCCGCGTCCGGCGCCGTGAGCGTGCGTACCTCCAACAGGAATTTTTTCGGCCGCAGCGGCACCGAGAGCGCGCAGGTGTTTCTCGTTTCGCCGGAGGCGGCCGTCGCGGCCGCGCTCGCGGGCGAGCTTACGGATCCGGTTAAATTTTTTAGCGGCCAGAAATATCCCGACATCGCGATGCCGGACAAATTCATCATCGACGACAGCATGATCATGCCGCCGCAGGAGAAAAACGCAAAGGTTGAGATCGTGCGCGGGCCCAACATCGGCGCGCCGCCCGCAAACGCCGAGCTGCCCATGGTGCTGAACGGTGTCGTGGCGATTCTCCTGAAAGACAAGGTCACCACCGACGACATCATGCCGGCCGGCAGCCGCATGAAATACCGCTCCAACATTCCCAAGTACGCCGAGTTCGTTTTCGAGCGCCAGGACGCGACCTTTCCCTCGCGCGCCATGGAGAACAAGAGGAAGGGCCTGCACAACGTGATCGTGGCGGGCGAGAGCTACGGCCAGGGCAGCTCGCGCGAACACGCGGCGATATGCCCCATGTTCCTGGGCGTCAAGATGGTGGTCGCAAAGTCCATCGAGCGCATCCACAAGGCGAACCTGGTGAATTTCGGGATCGTGCCCGCGCAATTTGTCAATCCGCAGGATTTTAACAAGATCAAGCAAGGCGATTTGCTGGAGATAACGGACGTGTATTCCGGGATTGAAACAGGGGATCTAGCTCTTGTCAATAAGACCAACGGCGAAAATATCCAGCTCAAGGTCGAATTGTCGGCACGGCAGAAGGAGATTGTGCTGGCGGGAGGGTTGATTAATTTGACAAAGAGCAAATCAAAGACGGGGTAGGCGGCCGGTAGAAAGCGAACAGCAACCAGAAGTCATTAGTTGAACAGAGCTGATTGGATTTTTAATCGCACAGGGCATCCGCGCAATTCCGGGAATGCGGCTTCCACCGCTCAGCTTCACGAAAACCGAAATGACGCGGGGCGATTAAGAAACAGGATGATGTTTCGCGCCAGTGCGGGCTGGAGGGTGAGCAAGGGCGAATTGCCGGCCGACCCATCGCCGAAGGCGATTTCGGGCGGTCCGGCAACGAGGCGAATAGCCGAGCCCGGAAGGAGGCACGGTGCCGTGACCGGCAGGCACCAAAGTTAGAATATTTTTGTATTTGATTTTTGAGAAATAAGGAAAATGACAATTTGGAAGGCGGGAAACAAACAAGAACCCGCTCATTCCACAAAATGCCCCTTCCTCGCCTGCGAAATCCTGTAAATCAACACAAGCGAATTCCGCTTCTTGTCGTAGGTGGCCTGCCGCTCGGGCGGCAGCGCCTTGACATCCGCCTTTTTGAAACCGTGCAGGGAGAACCAGTCCGACGTCTGCGTGGTGAGCACGAAGACCTGCTTCAGTTTCAGGCCATGCGCTTTTTCAACGAGGTAGGAGACCATTTTCATGCCGATGCCGAGGCTTTCGTACAGTTCGTCAACGGCGATGCCGGCGATCTCGGCCTGGTGGCCGGGATATACATGCAGCGCGCCGCACGCGTGCACGGTGCCATCCACTTCGTATACCGCATAGTCGGCGAGCCGTTCCTCGAGGTCGGACGCGGTCCGCTGGATGAGCGTTCCCTTGGCAATGTACGGCGCCATGAGCTGGAGCACTTCGGGCACGTCGGCGTGGTTCATGGCCCTGATGTTTTCGTGCTGGTTGGCGTAGATCATGGTGCCGAGGCCCCGGTTGCTGAAAATTTCCTTGAGCAGCATGCCCTCGAGGTGCCCGTCGATGATGTGCACCCGCGCCACGCCGCTCTTGCAGGCCCGGCAGGCGAGGGACACGAGTTCGTATTCGGGTTTTGCCGACGGTTCGTTTGTGGAAACGAACTGCTCCGCCTCGGCAAGCGTGAATTGTGAAATCACGCCGTCGCTTGACACATACACACTCTTGGGGACCGTGAACCCCTTTGTATGAATGCCGCCTGTTTCGGTGACAAAAAAGAGCTTGGCAGCCTTAAGCTCGGTGCTGATGGTGAAGGCGAGCTCGTTTGATGAAATGTTGTATGGTTTTCCCTGCGCGTTCCATCCGATGTTGGGGAATATGGGCACCAGGCCGTCGGTAAGCACGTTCTGTATGATGCCGGTCTGCAGCGTCTCAACGATGCCGGTGCTCTGAAAGTCAACACCGCCCCGCACGCCGATGCTCCGCGCCTTTACCCAGTTGCCGATCACCGCGTTGGTGTTGTTCTCGGCGAGCATGGTCATGACCTTGTTGGAGACGTCGAACGCCGCCATCTTGATGAACGGTATCGATTCGGGCGTGGAGATCCGGATACCCTTGACCGTTTCGAACCCGATGTTGTATTTGTTAAGGATCTCATCGATCCGTTCCTTTGCACCGGGAACGAGCGCCACCCGTATGCCCATGTGGTGGAGCAGCGCGATGTCCTTGATCAGGCCCGGGAAAAACGGGTGCGACAGGAGTGAGCCCTCGATTTTGATGACGAACGTCTCGCCCCGGAACCGCTTGATGTAGCTGAACGCCTGCCGGATGGTTTCGACCTGCTGTTTGAGTTGCTTTTTGTCCATGGTGATGCCCTTCATGATTCCCCGGAAATTTTTCTTCTTTACAATATACCATTTCGACGTTGCGATTGTCAGCTTCTTTTATGATTGCGTCCATCAGAGCCGGAGTTTTTTCATGCCCGAATCGACCCGGACAACGGAAAACCGGCGAATCCCCGAACCATGGCAGGCCCCAATAGGTGGGGCTAGTTGACAAATCCGATACCGTATTTAGATAACTCGTTGGGAATTATCCCGGTTGCGGCTTTTCCATCTTGACTTATATTATACGTTCTGGTTATAATCGAAACGGAACAATAGACCGAATGCAGTTCTCTGAAAGGGGAAAGTCATGGACAGTATGGAGAAGCTTTCGCAGAAAATCGTCGATCTTTCAAAGAGCACCAAGGACTCGAACAAATTCTATTCCATCGTGCTTGATGCGACGGCGTCGACGGTCTCCGAAAACGCCTGCGACATCGCGGAACGCCTGCTGCGCGGGGAGACCGACAACGCCAGGGCCGCGCTCGAGCACCTGTGGTCGCTCAAGAAAATTATGATAAGTAAAGACGAGGCGGCCACCATCGAGCAGCTCATCCACTATTATCAGAAAAAAATGGACGTGGTGCGCAACAAGGAGGAGCACATCAGGCAGGTGAGCAGGGATTCGCGCAATCTCCTTGAAGAAAAGGGGAAGCGGGACGTGGAGCTCGCCACGGTACGGCAGGAGATAACCAATTCCTCAAAGGAGATCAAGGAGCTGGAGGAAAAGGTTGAAAAATATAAAAAAAAGGAGCAGGAGCTTGCCACCATCGACACGGAGGTGCGGAAGGAACTGCTGGTGAATGAAAATGAAATCATCAACGGCCTGTATGAAATCATCATGTCGCAGCGGGAAGGGCGCAATCCCGTGCAGGATTTCACGGAAAAACTCAAGAGCCATACCGCGGCCAAGGAAAAGAACCCTGAGGGAGTTTCTGCAGATGAACTGGGAAAAGCCCCTCAGAAAATGCCCTCGGCAGGGCCGTCCCAAAAGCAGGACGATAAAACGGTCCGTTCGGCCGGTGCCGCGGCAAAGGGGGCTGCCGACATACCCGTCAACGAGGAAATATTCGAGGTTGACAAGGACAAGACAACGTCATTTTCACTTGAAACGTTTGCCAAGGCAAGAAGCGGCGCTGGCGAGCCAAAGGTTTCGAAAGAGACCGGCGAGCCGCGGTTCCCTAAATCGCTGGTAAAGACCGCGAACGGCAGCGTCATAGGGGAATACTATTACACCCCACAATTACCGAAAGATAAGCGGCATTATGTTTTGAACAGCAGGTTTTTCCTCGACCGCCTGTACTCGGCGCTCGGCGTGCTTTCCGTGAGGTCGGACCAAACCATCGCAAACGACATCCTCCACATGATCCGCGATGCGGTAAAACGGATATCGGGCAGCACCACCATGCATTTCGAGGTTTCCACGGCCGAGATTCTCAACGAGCAGGCGCTCAAGGATCTTTGGCATAATGTCAAGGCTGGCAATTTTGCCGAGGCAACGCGGTATTGCTCAAAGTTCGCGGTGAAAATGACGGCCCTCAAGCCGAAATACGCGGCGATGCTCGAAGAACAAATGGGCCGGTATGCCGCGGAAGAATAAATCCTGGCCTGACCGTTTTATCACCGCCGTCAAAATCGCGGCGATCCTTTTCCTTTTTAGTTTCCTGTGTTTCGCGGCGCCAAGCCGCGACACCGCCGCACGACAGGCGGCCGGTGCCAAGGTCAAGGCTGCAAAAACCGCACCAGACACGATTCCGGCAAAGGCCGCTGTAAAAAAAAAACCTGACACGGTGTCGGCGAAAATCGCAACGGGTGCCGCGGACACCGTGATGCGGCCGCGCGCAGCGTCCATATCCGACACGGCAAAACTGGCGGCGTCTGCCAAAAAGGACACGGTGCCAATTGTCAAGGCGCAGGCCGAGACTTTGCAGGATTCCACTGCAAAAATTACGGCGTCTGGAATTAAAACCGGAGAAAAAAAAATACCCGCGTCCATTCCCGATAAAAAATGGACCTCTATCACGAAACCCGCGGCGCTCATCATCTTCCTTGCAGTGGTTGTCTTTGCCGCAATTGTCATCGGCATTGCAAATATTGTCGCGCAGAAACGCCAGAAGCGGAGATTCCTCACCACCACGCGCCTGTCGGTGATGGACAAGGAAGTACAGAAAGCATGCCGCTACATAGAAAAAAATTATTCAAACCCTGAACTCACTGTGCAGAGCATCTGCGCCGCACTGGTAACGGGGGAGGCCTTTCTCGAAGCGCTCATGCAGCGCGACCTCGGTATAAGCATTGGTGATTTCATCACCCATGTCCGGATCAACAGGGCAAAGGGGCTGGCCCAAAACAACCCTTCTTGTCTGCGGGAATCGGCTGCGCAGCAGACCGGGTTCATCGATACGGATGCGTTTGACGCCGAATTTAAAAAGATCACCGGGGTGCCGTTTGAGGAATATTGCCGTGTGCTAAGGGAAAAGACATAAATAATGATCGAAGATAAAAAATGAAACGAGATGATCGGTCTGATCGTTATTATAGTGGAAAGGATTAAATTCGTATCTGAAATCAGCCAATATTATATTTTTAATCCTAATTTTTAGGGGAAATAAAAATCTATTGGATTCTCATTGTTACCAATAGGATAATAAAGGTATTCAGTTCTTTATGCATCGCCACTACGAAGGAACGGAGGATCATACATGGAATTCATTGTGAAACTGTTGAACGCTTTCAACCCGCGGTCGGACGCATTCCTCTTCATGTGGGCAATTTTAGTGACGGGCGTGTTCAGCATTTCCGTCATCATTGAACGTTTCATCTATTTGCAGTCCAAATCTTCATTCCGGCCCGTGATGTTCATTAAGGACATCCTGAGCAACATCCAGAAAGACGACATTCCCACGGCGCTCAAGGCCTGCGACAAAAACAAGAGCATGGCGCTTTCCGGAGTCATCAAGGCCGGATTAGAGGAGGCCAACACCGGGGCGGAGCGTATACGCAACGCCATTGACGAGGCAATGCTTAAGATCATTCCGCTGCTGGAAAAACGGACCGGATACCTTGCCGTGATCGGCAACGTTGCCACCCTCATGGGGCTCCTCGGAACGGTGTATGGCCTCATCATGTCGTTTGCCGCGGTGGGACGTCCCGGCATCGACGCCGCCCAGAAGTCCGAACTGCTTGCGTCCGGCATCGCCACCGCCATGAACTCGACCTTTACCGGACTGTCGGTCGCCATCGCCTCCATCATGGTATACGCGTTCCTCAAGTCCAAGACGCAGAAGATCATCGACGAGCTTGACGAATATTCGGTGCGCGTGCTCAATTCGCTCATCGAGAAATCGTTCAAGACGCACAAATATCATATCAGCGCGACACAGCTCAAGGAAGGGGTGGGGCTTCACGTGACGCACAACAACATCAAGATTTTCACGGACAATAAGCTGATAAAGGAAATAAATATCTGATTGTCACGGGCATTTTGCCGTCAGTCAACATATTCCTCTTTTGAAATGCCATGGGAATTTTTTCCGAACTGTTGAAATGCTTTCTCCCTGCACATGAAGCTTTTTTCTTCATGTGGATGCTTTTAGCGCTGGGAGTGACGGCCGTCGTCATCACCATTGAGCGGTGGCTCGACATCAACCGCCGCACCGATTACGATGCCGCCTCGCTGTTCGGGCGAATCAAGAGGCTCATTGAGGAAAAAAACCTCACCGAGGCATACCGCATTTGCACCTCGGGCGGGCACCGAGCGCTGCCGCGCATCCTCGGCGCGGGCATCAAGAAGGTCGAGGTGGAGCCGCATCTTGTGGAGGGCGCCATGGGCGAGGAGTCAACCCATATGGCGGCCGCCATGGAAAAACGCCTCCCGCTGCTCGTCATGTTCAGCAACGTGTCGACGCTGCTCGGGCTATTGGGCACCGTGTTCGGCCTCATCATGTCGTTTGCCGCCGTGGGAAAACCAGGCGTGGCCGCCGTTGAGAAATCATCGCTGCTCGCGGCGGGAATTTCGGCCGCCATGAACTCGACGCTGGTGGGACTTTCGATCAGCGTGCCCTGTATTCTTGCTTTTGCGTTTCTGCGCGCCCGCGTTGACATCGCGCTCGTGGAAATAGACCGTTACGCGGTCGCCATCCTCAACCAGCTCAACCCGCCCACGGACTCACAGAAGAAACTCAATTCGCTCATCCGGCGTTCCGGCGACGAGGAAGTGGCCGACACCGACGTGACGCCCATGCTCAACCTCATGGTGATGCTCATTCCGTTCCTGCTCACCTCCTCCGAATTTGTCAAGATGGGGACCATAGAGCTCAAGCTGCCCGAGTCTTCACAGGGCGGAGCGGGCGGCGGCGGGGGCGAAGAAAACCTGCAGAACGTCAAGCTCGAGCTCGGCGTGGTGATAACCGCGAAAGGGTTTAACCTGTTCCACTATTACAACCAGGCCGAGAAGGCGTCCGCGGCAAACCAGACCCTCGGCGAGAAGGCGGCCGATATCCCGCTTGTCAACGGTGAATACAACTATACGGAGCTCAACAACAAGCTGGCGGAGGTGAAGCGCAAAGTGCTGTACGAAATCGTGCGGCAGTATGATCCTACCCTGCCGCCCGACGCATCGCTCTTTAAGCTGTACGAGGCATTCGTGTCGAAAAACCTTTCGGGAACCACGGTGTTCGCCGACAACGAGGACATCAAGCTTGTGGGCGAGGACAAGGTGCAGTATAAGACCGTGGTGGCGGTGATGGATGCCGCGCGGGGTACGCACACGCCCGAAGGCAACGTCACCATGTTTCCGAATGTGTCAATCGCGGGAGGAATCATACAATAATGTCACAGCAATCCGTACGGAGAAAACACAGAAAACGCAGCGAGGGCACGGTGAAGCTCAACATCACCTCGATGATCGACATGTTCACCCTCATGGTGGTGTTCCTGCTCAAGAATTATTCGGCGCAGGGACAGCTCGTTACGCCGGCGAACAATCTCATGCTCCCCTCGTCGTCCATCGAAAAAAACGCGGCCGAGGCGCTTTCGGTCAAGGTGTCCCAGACCAACATCATGGTCGAGAACACCATCGTCATCGACGAAAAAGGGTACCAGGCTGTGCTGGCGCAAAAGGATTTCCTCATTGAACCCCTGTACAATGTGCTGAAAAAGTACTGCGACGAGGCGAAAAAGTCGTCGGAGATGTTCAAAACGGAATTTTCGGGCAAGATATCCATCCAGGGGGACGTCGCGATTCCGTATAACATGCTGACCAGGATCATGTACACCTGCGGGCAGGCGGGCTATCCGGTCATGAACCTTGTGGTTTACAGGAAGGCATAATGGCGAACATCGGCAAGTCGGGCCTTTTTTACATACAAAATTCGGGCGAGATCTCTCTCGCGGGGTTTCCGAAGGATCTCCGCAGGGGCCTGTTGTCCCGGATCGAGCCCCGATTCATGATCATCTTCAGCTCGCTTCTGTTTTTTGCCTTCAGCACGGTGTTGATTCTCTCTTTTGTCAAGGTATCCGAAACGGTGAGCGAAAAGGAGATTGTAAAAATACAGGAACGGTATGCGCAACTCGTGCTGAACCAGCCCAAGGCCAAGCCGCCCGAAACAAAGGCGGCGACAAAAGCAAAAACGGCCGAAAAAGGAAAATCCGCGGCGGAGGCGGCGAAAGAGGAGGCGAAGGTCGACCGTGAAAAGGAGACCTTCGTGGCTCGCAAGGAGCGGCAGGTGGCGACCGCGGCGCAGCGCCAGGCCGTGCGCGAGAAAGTGGCGGCCGCGGTCCAGACCGCGGGAATTTTTGCCGCCATCACCGCTTCGGCGGGAGGCGGAAAAGGCGGCCATTCATCCGGTGGGAGCGTCACCGACCTGCTCGGCGCGGCGGGCGACGGCATCGGCGACCTGGGGAGCATAAAGGTCTCAAAAGGGACGTTCGCCACGCGGGGTAACATTGATGTGGCCGAACTCAAGGCGCGCCGCGGCACCGTGACGTCGGGCGTTGACATCGCGCGCGAAAGCGTGGGCCGGGCCAACGCGCAGCGTCTCTCCTCAGCGGGGAGCGTCAACATCACATCGACGCCGCCCGAGATCACGGGAGAAACGGGCGGTGCGGAGGCGAGAAGTCAGGCATCAATCCAGAAGGTCATCACCCTTGAACAGCAGCGTATCAAGCGCGTCTATGAAAACTGGCTCAAGAGGGATCCGACGCTTTCGGGCTCGCTCAAGGTTAAGTTCACCATCATGCCCGACGGCAGCGTGTCGAACGTAAGCGTTATCGCTTCTACTACCAAGAACTCCGAATTTGACGACGCGATCGTGCGGTATATTAAGCGCTGGGCGTTCCTGCCGGTCCAAGGCGGCGGTCCGGTGGAAGTCGTGGTTCCGTTTGCCTTGGAGGCGCAGACCTGAAATAAAATCGCTGAGGCAAGTTTTATTTTTCCAAAATAGGAGAGAGTTATGAAGGACAGGGCCAGTGAACGTATCGAATTTGTCAATGTGAACGGGTCACAGGTGCCGGCGCTTTTTGACCTCAGCAAGACCGGTGTATGTTGCTTCAGCGCGAAGAAACTGGACAAGGGGGCCGTCGCTTCCCTCACCATCAACAAACTTTCAATCAAGGCGAGGGTCATTTACAGCCAGGACCGTCTCGACGGCTTTAGGGTCGGCATGCAATTCATTGAAGTGACCCCGCAGCAGCAGGAAACCCTTAACGATTTGGTGGATAAATTTTCCCGCGGAGTTCCGCTTTCCTGTACCATTGAAGGGTGACATCGCCAAGGAAAAACCGTATGAGTTCGGAGCTGTCATAGAAAAACCTCTTAATAAAAGCTCCCGTCTGCAAAAACTTTCGGTAAATAACTTGCCGACATGATCGTAAAACTGTCCTGGCGGCTCTTGATAAGATTCTTGAAGTGACTAAATTAACTTATTATATATCATAAAGTTGCGTATAGATAGGTAAAAAAATGCTGATATTAAGAGTTCTTGAGACTGTTTTTGGCTCAAAACAAAACCGCGACATGAAAAAGCTGCGGCCCGTGGTCGCCAAGGTCAATAGCTTCCGGGAAGCCATGGTTTCCTTGACCGATGACCAGCTCAAGGCAAAGACCGTTGAATTCAAAGAACGGCTTTCCAAAGGAGAAACGCTCGACGACATCCTGCCCGAGGCCTATGCCGTGTGCCGTGAGGCCACCCACCGGGTGCTCGGTGAGGGGCGCACCGTGTTCGATCCGGTTTTCAAAAAAGAAATCCCTTTCATGGCGCATTTCGACGTGCAGGTGATGGGCGCCATCGTGCTGCATCAGGGAAAGATCTCGGAAATGAAAACGGGAGAGGGAAAAACGCAGGTGGCCGCCATGGCTGCGTATCTCAATGCACTGTCCGGAAAGGGCGTCCATGTCGTCACGGTCAACGACTACCTTGCAAAGCGCGACAGCGAATGGATGGGAAAAATCCACACGTTTCTCGGCCTTACCGTGGGTTGCCTTGACAAGACCGAGCCGGGAACGCCTGAGCGGCGGCTGGCCTACGAATGCGACATCACCTACGGCACCAACAACGAGTACGGCTTCGATTACCTGCGTGACAACATGGCAAGCTCCCCCTCGCAGCTCGTGCAGCGCGAGCTCAACTTCGCCATCATCGACGAGGTGGACAACATCCTCATCGACGAGGCGCGCACACCGCTTATCATCTCGGGGCCCGTGACGAAATCCAACCGCGAATACGAGGAGCTCAAGCCGCGCGTGGAGCGGCTCGTGAACGCCCAGGCCCAGCTCATCCAGAAGACCATCAACGAAATAGAGCAGCTGGTGGGCAAGGAGGGCAAGGAATACGAGCTCGGGTACAAGCTGTTCGTGGTGAAACGGGGTGCGCCGAAAAACAAGAAGCTGATCAAGCTGCTCAAAGAGGAGGGCGTCTCTGCGTACATGAAGCAGGTCGAGACCGACTATCTGCGTGAAAAGAAACTTTACGAAATAGACGAGGAGCTGTTCTACACCATCGATGAGTCAGGCCACAGCGCCGAGATGACCGAAAAGGGACGGGCGCTCGTGTCGCAATCCAACCCTGATTTCTTTATAGTTCCTGATCTCTCTGATCTCATTCACAAGATCGATACCGACGCCGCGCTCACGCCGCTTGAAAAATCGGAAAAGCGCGACGAGGTGCACCGGATGCACGCGGAGCGCTCGGAGCGCATCCATTGCGTGAGCCAGCTCCTGCGCGCGTACTCGCTGTTCGAGCTCGACGTCGACTACGTGGTGCAGGACGACCAGATCCTCATCGTCGACGAGTTCACGGGCCGCATCCTGCACGGCAGGCGTTGGAGCGAAGGGCTCCACCAGGCCGTGGAGGCAAAGGAAGGCGTGAAGGTGGCGGGCGAGAACCAGACGCTCGCCACCATCACCTTCCAGAATTTTTTCAAAATGTACACGAAAATCTCCGGCATGACCGGCACGGCCATCACCGAAGCGGGCGAGTTCAACGAGATTTACAAGCTCGACGTGGTCACGGTGCCCACGTACCGTCCCATGCGACGTGACGATTTCGAGGATGAGATCTACCGCACGCACCGCGAGAAATACGCGGCGGTGGTCAAGGACATCACCGAGTTGCACGAAAAAGGGCGGCCGGTGCTGGTGGGGACGACCTCGATAGAAAAGTCTGAATTGTTAAGCAAGCTCCTGCTGCGCGCCGGCATCCAACATGAGGTGCTCAACGCCAAACAGCACGCCAAGGAGGCGCAGATCGTGGCCCAGGCCGGAAGAAAAGGGGCGGTCACCATCGCCACGAACATGGCGGGCCGCGGCACCGACATCGTGCTCGGCGGCAACTTCGAGGCCCTCGCGAACAACGAACTGTTCAAGGAAGGCATCGCGATCGACGACCTGACGCTCGAGGAAAAGCGCCGGCGTTTTGCCAAGCTCCACAAGGAACTCGAGGAGGAGCACAGCAAAGTGGTGGAGGCCGGAGGGCTCCATATCGTGGGAACCGAACGACACGAGGCGCGGCGCATCGACAACCAGCTGCGCGGCCGCTCGGGCAGGCAGGGCGACCCGGGCTCATCGAAATTCTATCTTTCCCTCGATGACGACCTGATGCGCATTTTCGGCTCTGAGCGCATCGCGAGGATCATGGACCGGCTCGGCGCACAGGAAGGCGAAGTGATCTCGCATCCGTTTGTGACGCGTGCCATCGGCAACGCGCAGAAGCGCGTGGAGGCGCGCAACTTCGAGATCCGCAAGCACCTCAAGGAATACGACGACGTCATGAACCTCCAGCGCAAGGAGATTTACGGCCTGCGCCAGCGGATCCTCAAAGGCGAGGACATTAAGGAGGAAATCCTTGACCAGCTCGCCGGAACGCTTGAGGACATCATCTACAAGCACACGGGCGACGGCAAGCACCCCGAGTCCTGGAACCTGCACGACCTCGATAAGGAACTGCAAACCTCCATGGGTGTCACGTTTCTGCCAGCCGAAAGTGCGCCGCCGCCGTCGAGCCAGGACACCCTGTTCGACGAGATCTGGAAACTGGTCAAGGCGCGCTACGAGGACAAGGAGCAGCGCCTCACCCCGCAGATCATGCGCCAGTTCGAGCGCGGCGTGTGCCTCATGGTGATCGACAACCTGTGGAAAGATCACCTTTACGAAATGGACCACCTCAAGGGCGGGGTGCAGTACCGCGCCTACGGTCAGAAAAACCCGCTTTACGAATACCAGAAGGAAGGAATGAAGATGTTCGAGGAACTGCGCGCCAGCATCGCGCGCGACGTCACCTCGTTCATTTTCCGCCTTGAGGCGGTGAGTGCCGAGGAAGACCGCATGGGCCTCAACCGCAGCCAGACTTCCCACGGTGCATTCGATATTTTTTCCTCGTCGAGCGAGGTGCCGCCCGCCGAGGAAGCGCCGCGACAGCCGCAACCATGGCAGCCGCAGCCGCAGATGGTCACCAACCGCGGCCCGGCCGAAGGTCCTGCACGACGTGCGCCCGTGGTACATTCCGGCCCCGTGGTGGGCCGCAACGACCCGTGCCCTTGCGGCAGCGGGAAGAAATACAAGAAATGCCATGGTGCCGCGGCATAAAACTAATATTCACCGCAAAGGCGCAAAGAGCGCAAAGAAAATTGAAATGTTAGTCAAGAACACGCTAACCTTTCGCATGAACCTCACGTTTTATTATCACCTGTCTACTTTGCGTCCTTTGCGCCTTTGCGGTGATTTTTCTTTGATGAGAGCAACGGTATGAAGGGCCTGTTTGTAACCTTTGAGGGCATTGACGGGTGCGGCAAGAGCACCCAGGTTGACGCGGCGCGACGCGGCCTTGAACAGAAAGGAATCGCGTGTACCGTGACGCGCGAGCCGGGTGGCGCTGCGATAAGCGAACAGGTGCGCGAGATTCTTCTTTCACCCGGCCACCATGAAATGTGCAATGCCTGCGAAGTGCTTTTGTACCTTGCCGCACGCGCCCAACACGTGCATGAGAAGATCGCGCCTGCGCTTGACAAGGGTGCAGTGGTGCTGTGCGACCGGTTCATGGACGCCACGTTCGCGTACCAGAGCTTCGGCCGCGGAATTCCCCTCGACCTGCTTTTCACCATGAACGATTTTGCCACCGGCGGCATTGCGCCCGCCCTGACCTTCGTGTTCGATGTCGATGTCGAAACCGCCTTCGGCCGGCTCGCAAAAGCGAAAAAAACGCCGGACCGGCTCGAACAGAGCGGAAGGGAATTCTACGAAAAAGTCCGCAGGGGCTATCGGGCGCTTGCCTCCCGTTTTTCCCGGAGAATCGTGGTGCTCGACGGCGCCGCGCCCGCAGAGGAACTCTCGGCCCGCGTGCTCGCGAACATCATGCAGCGGCTGCCCGGAAAGCAATGACCCGTTTCGGGAAATAATTAGTGGGGAAATCAAGGATAATGATGTATTTTATCCACCTTGCGCCGTAATTGAATCGTGGAAAAAAGCGTGTAGGCGCTTACGATGAAGTTTAAGGAGCCGTGATGAAGAATAATTCCGAAAAAGACAGGAAAACGCTTGCGGGCAGGATCCCCGTGTTCGGCGTGATCGTACTCATCGTCGTTATCGCGGGCCTTGCCTTTGATGTGACCAGGGCCGATAATGACAATTTTTACAAGGACACCCAGCGGTTTGACCAGGTGTTCCTCACCATTCACCAGAAATATGTCGAGGCCATCGACTCGAAAAAACTCATCGACAGCGCCATTGACGGCATGCTCAGGATCCTCGATCCGCACAGCAATTATTTCGAGAAGAAGCAGTACGACGAGCTGATGATCGCGACCGAGGGAAAATTCGGCGGCCTGGGCATCCAGATCTCAATCCGCGACAAGGTGCTCACCGTGATGACGCCCATTCCCGGGACGCCCGCCGAGCGCGCCGGCATCCAGACGGGTGACCAGATCCTCAAGATAAACGGGAAATCAACCGAAGGCATCACGATCGACGAGGCGGTGAGCAAGCTGCGCGGCGCCCCCGATACTGACGTCATGATCACGATCCGCAGGAGAGGCGAGGCCAAGGATCTCGAGTATAAAATCACCCGCGCCATCATACAGATAAAGCCCGTGCCTTTTTACGGCGTATTCGGCGATGGCATCGGTTACCTGGTTCTCAAGACGTTTTCGCAGGACGCAGGCCCTGAGGTGGAGAAGGCGCTCAGAGAGCTGCTCAAACACAACATCAAGGGAATCGTGTTCGACCTACGGTATAACCCCGGCGGGCTGCTCCAGCAGGCGGTTGAGGTGGCGGAGAAATTCCTCGCCCGCAATTCGCTCGTGGTCTATACAAGGGGCCGCATGGCCTCGCAGAACGCCGAATATCCGGCTCAGTCCGGCCCGGTGGTGCCGGCCGATATCCCGCTCGTGGTGCTGGTCAACGGCGCGAGTGCGAGCGCGTCCGAAATCGTCGCGGGCGCTATCCAGGACTGGGACCGGGGGCTCATCGTGGGAGACACCACCTTCGGCAAGGGCTCGGTGCAGACCGTTTTGCCGATTGACGACGTTAACCACCTTAAGCTCACCACCGCATACTATTACACCCCATCGGGACGCTGCATCAACAGGCCGGAAAACGGATTGCGGGGCGGAAAAAAGGCCCTTGAGGACGAGGGCGAGGAGGGCGAAAAAGACACGGCCGCCGAAAGCAATGCCAAGAAAGCGGTCAGGGACACCGCGACCTACCGGACGAAAAACCAGCGCATCGTGTACGGCGGCGGCGGCATCATTCCCGACACCGTCATCCAATTCAAATTTCCAGCGTATGTGATCCGCTCGCTCCTCATCAAGGACGCGTTCTTCTCATTTGCCAACACCGAGTATCCCAAGCTTCAGGCCAGGCACGTCAAGATTGACGAGAAATTCACCGTGAACGAGGCGCTGCTCAAGGACTTTTACCATTACCTCGACTCGGTCAATTTCAAATATCAGAGCTATGCCCAGATGGCATTCGACGATTTTAAGTCCCGCACCGGCATCAGCGATTCGGCGAAGGACACCACGCGCAAGTCCTCGGCCGATTCCGCCGCGCCCTTGTTCCAGAAAAAGCCGGAATGGACAAAAGATGAAATCGAACTGCTTCGAAAGATCTCGCAGCAGATGGGGAAGGTGCTTACCGAAGAGAACAAGCGCGAATTCACCAAAAGCGAGGGCGATGTCCGTACGTTTATTAGGGAGGCGCTGATGGAGCGCGCCTTGGGTCAGGACAACGAAGTCATCTATCGCCAAAAGCTCATGGAAGACGACCAGTTCAAGGGTGCGTTATCGATCATTGCGAACAGGGATGTTTATTCCCGGTTGCTCAAGCCAAAGGGAAAATGATCTTTGCCAACAATGACGCCTTTTAAATGTAATTTGGCGTGCAATGGAAAAATTGAAGCATGAGCGGACGCCCTTCGCTCAGGGCGAACGACGGTTTAATAAACTTTTTTTTTCATCAATAACTTCTGGATAAAACATCATCCAATACAAGCCGGGCAGGAGAATTGTACAATGATTCAGTCGTTACGGAACAATGCAGCCATCATCATGTGGATCGTGATCGTCGCGTTCATCGCCACCATCGTTTTTGCCTGGGGAATGGACCTTTCCAGCCGCAACCGGGTGCGTGACACGGTGGGAAAGGTGAACGGCAAGGAGATCACCTACCGGACGTTCGAGCGTATGGTGGCCGCCGAACGCGAGAAGGAACGCGAGAGGAACAACGGCGTTGAGGCCTCCCCGGAGCAGAGCAGAATGCTGCCGCGCCAGGTGTGGCAGATGGAGGTGAGCAGGATCCTGATGGACCAGGCGTTCGCGGACATGGACATCGGCGCCTCGACCGACGAGGTGTACGAGTACATCAAAAAGAACCCGCCGCCCGAGGTGTATTCGGTGAAGCAGTTTCAGACCGACAGCGTGTTTGACACGAGCAAGTTTGTCTCGTTCCTCAACAACCCGGCGGTGTATGAAAACGAGGGGATGCAGGCGCTCGAAAAGCACACGCGGGAATTTCTTGTTCCCATGCAGACGCTCCGTCTCCTGCTTTCGATGCAGGAATTTCCCTTCAAGTCCGAAATCGCCTACCAGTACAACGAGGAAACCGAAAAGGCCGTTTTCGAATACGCAAAAGTCAATGTGGCCGCGTTTGCTCCACCCCGGCCGACCGACGCCGAAGTGGCCGCGTATTACCAGGCCCATCAGGATTCTTTCGCCACGCCGGAGCAGGTCGATCTGTACTATGTGAAGATCCCCAAGATCGCGACGCCGGCCGACGAAAAAGCAACGTACGACGAGATGCTTAACCTTCGCGCAAAGCTGAAGGTCGGGGATTCCTCTTTCGCCGAAGAGGCGAAGCTGGAATCCGACGACGAGGCCACGGCGTCCCGCGGCGGGTACCTGGGATGGGTGACCAAGGGAAGCACGGCGCCCCAGTTCGATTCCGCGGTGTTTGCCTTGAAGGTCAACGAAATATCCATGCCCGTGAGGACGCAATTCGGTTACCATCTTGTTCTTGTTGAGAAACGCGAGACCAGCAACGGAAAAGAACGGGCAACGGTGAGGCACATCCTCAGGAAAATCGTGCCCTCGGGCGAGACCCTTGACAAACTCAACGCGCTGGCCGACAGCGTGCGCGGCATCATCGTGTCGGACGGCATATTGAACGTCGCCAAGAAAGTGCCTTCGGTCAGGGTGGATTCCACCGGACTTTTCAAACGCGGCGACCAGATGCCGAAGGTGGGGTATGTTTCGGGCGCCGCCGGCTTTGCCTTTGCCCATGTGGAAAACGAGCTCTCCGACCTCCTGGAAAACGAGGACGGCTATTTCTTCTTCCAGGTCAAGACAAAGGTAAAGAAAGGCATCCTCCCGCTCGAGGTGGCCAAAGAGCGGATCGTCGCAACGTTGTCCGATTCCATCCGGCTCGCAAAGGCCCACGGCTATTTTGTGGAATTCTTGAAAAAGGTCCCTGATAAAAACGCGGTCGCGCAATATTCCAAGAGCGATTCGCTCATCATTTCGGGCGTCACCGACACTGTAGGCCGCGCGCAGTACATCCCGCAGGTGGGATTCAACAACCAATTGGTCGCCGCCGCTTTTGCGCTGCCGATCGGCAAGGTCTCCTCCGTCATCGAGGGCGGAGGGTCTTATTTCGTGGTGAAACCCCTGTGGCAGAAAAAACCGGGAAATAATGTTCCATGGGGCTCGACTGACGTGCTCAACATCAATAGAAAAATGATACAGGACAACATGGAAAAAAATTACTACGATTGGTACCTGTATTACATGAGCAAGGCGAAGATCGTGGATAATGTAAACCAGTTTTATCTTGACTAATAGATATAAATAAAATAATGATGGGCGTTCCGCCGCTCGCGCGGCGGCGGCCCTCCTTCCAGGCTCGGCCCTCGGCCTCGTTGCCGGACCGCCCTAGTCGTTTTCGGCGAAGGGTCGGCCGGCAACGTGCTTCAGCGCTCCTTCCGGTCCTGCCTAACGCCGGATAAAAGAAATTTTGCCGTTTCTGTTTTTTCTCGTCTTGCAATCTGGAATTGACTTTTCACACAAGTTAGTATTTATTATATAAGCACTGGCAAAGAGCACAATAAATCCAGCTGCTGTTCTAGAATCATCCGTTATGAATTTCAATAATGATCCGACAGGTGGCATGTGTGTCTTCCAAACAATTAAAGAAATTCCCTCCGTGTGCCACGGCCGTCCGGCCGTGTTTTTCCAAAAGCTCAATGTGCATCTCGCTTTCAATACCTTTACAAATTCAATTAATCATGAACTCATTCATCATCTCATTCCCCTCGATTCTTTCCTTGATTACCCCCTAAATTTCATTTATATTATTTGACTTTTTCGAAGCTAAATCTAAAATTGATTAATCGTTATAATATCATTTTAAAACAAAGACTTGTAGACAGAACTTTACATATAACTTTAATCAAAACCAATGCACTGAAGGGAGTGGCCAATGGCTGATCAACCAAAAGCGATGTCGTCTCTGATGGTCGAGAAGAGAAAATTCCCCCCGCCAAAGGAAGTTCAAAAGAGGGCGCATATAAAAAGCTTTGAACAGTACAAGAAAATGTGGGATCAATCCCTCAAGGATCCCAAAGCATTCTGGCTCGAGCAGGCCAAATCGCTTACGTGGATCAAGCCGCCGACCAAGGCGCTGGAATACACCTGGGACACGAAGGGCCGCAAGATACAGCACACCTGGTTTGCCGATGGCCAGCTCAATATTTCAGCCAACTGCCTCGACCGGCATCTCAATACGCCTGTCGCGAACAAAGTCGCCCTCCTTTTCCAGGGTGAGGAAGAGAACAATGTCCGCAAGATTACATATAAAGAATTGCATGAATTAGTATGCAAGTTTGCAAACGTACTCAAATCAAAGGGAATCAAAAAGGGCGACCGCGTTGCCATTTATATGCCCATGGTGCCTGAACTGCCGGTGGCCATGCTCGCGTGCGCCCGCATCGGCGCGATCCATTCCATCGTGTTCGGCGGGTTCTCGGCCGATTCGCTCAAGGGCAGGATCGCCGACTCGCAGTGCAAACTGCTGGTGACTTCGAACGTGTCGCTGCGTTCCGGAAAGCACATCAAGCTCAAGGATATCGCCGACGAGGCGCTCAAGGGCACGCCGAGCATCGAGAAGGTTATAGTGGTGAAGGTGACGGACGAGCCCTGCAACATGGTTGCGGGACGCGACACCTGGTACCACGAAGAGATCGCCAAGGCGTCGGGCGACTGCAAGCCCGAGACCATGAACGCCGAAGACACGCTGTTTATTCTTTACACATCGGGATCGACCGGGAAACCCAAGGGCGTGGTGCACACCACGGCCGGCTATCTGCTCCACACTGCGCTTTCGCACAAGTTCATTTTCGACGTGCACGACGATGACGTCTACTGGTGCACGGCGGACATCGGCTGGGTCACCGGCCATTCGTACATTGTGTACGGGCCGCTCGCCAACGGCGCCACCTCGCTCATGTTCGAGGGCGTGCCCACCTATCCCGACGCGGGAAGGTTCTGGCACGTGATTGACAAATTCAAAGTGACCGTGTTCTACACCGCGCCCACCGCGATCCGCGCGCTCATGCGCGAAGGCGACGCCTGGCCCAACAAATATAAGATGGACACGCTGCGAGTGCTCGGCAGCGTGGGTGAGCCCATCAACCCCGAGGCGTGGATATGGTATTATGAGCAGATCGGCCACAAGAAATGCCCGATCGTTGACACCTGGTGGCAGACCGAGACCGGCGGCATCCTCATAACGCCGCTGCCCGGCGCGCACACGCTCAAGCCCGGAAGCGCCTCACGACCGTTCTTCGGCGTTGAGCCGGTGGTGCTCCGCGACGACGGCACCGAATGCTCGGTGAATGAAGGCGGCAAATTGTGCATGAAGAGGCCGTGGCCCGGCATGATGCGCACCACCTGGGGCGACCACAACCGTTTCATCGACACCTATTTCTCCATGTACAACAACCTTTATTTCACCGGTGACGGCTGCCGCATCGACGAGGACGGCGATTACTGGCTCATGGGAAGGATCGATGACGTGGTGAACGTGTCGGGCCACCGCATCGGCACGGCCGAGGTCGAGAGCGCGCTGGTGAGCCACGCCAAGGTGGCAGAGGCCGCCGTGACGCCGATGCCGCATGAGATCAAAGGACAGGGGCTTTACGCCTTTGTCACCCTGAACCAGGGCGTTACCGCCACCGACGAGCTCAAGAAGGAGCTGATGGGCCACGTGCGCAAGGAGATCGGGCCCATTGCCGTGCCCGACAAGATCCAGTTCGCGCCCGGCCTGCCCAAGACCCGTTCGGGCAAGATCATGCGCCGCATTCTGCGCAAGATCGCCGAAAACGACGTTAACAATCTCGGTGACATCACCACGCTGGCTGATCCGAGCGTAGTGGAATCTTTGGTGAAGAACCGGCAGTAATAAATTTTTTTATTACCTTAAAAGGAGAAGAAGTTATGAACGAGACTACTATGGAAATTCGGGACACCACCGCCAATCCCGCGCCGCTCGGATTGTTCGGGTTCGGCATGACAACAATCCTGCTCAACATTCACAACGCGGGCATCTACGAGCTGGGGTCAATGATTCTGGCCATGGGGATTTTCTATGGCGGGATGGCGCAGATTATTGCCGGCATCATGGAGTGGAAGAAAAAGAACACCTTCGGCACCGTCGCCTTCACTTCTTACGGCCTGTTTTGGCTCACGCTGGTCGCGCTGCTCATCATGCCGAAACTGGGATGGGGCGAACCGACGTCGTCCAAAGGGATGGTGAGTTACCTGACATTATGGGGGTTCTTTACGCTCCTTCTGTTCCTGGGTACACTCCGGCTTAACAAGGCGCTGCAGGTCGTGTTCGGAACCCTCGCTCTTTTGTTCTTTCTGCTTGCCATTGGAGACGCAACCGGAAACGCTCTTGTCAAGGTGTTTGCCGGCTGGGAAGGAATGTTCTGCGGGCTTTCGGCCATGTATGCGGCGATTGCGCAGGTGCTCAACGAGGTGTACGGAAAAACAGTTCTGCCGCTGGGGTTGGTGAAGAAGTAAGCTTTGTAGGCTCTGATCTTTTTTGTAAAGGCTGCGTTTTTAAGACGCGGCCTTTTTTTTGGTACGAGGATTAACTGGTCGTTAGGGAGTCGTCTCGATACATCTGCTCTGCGGATTACTCGGCGACCGTAGATATTTCTGGTTTCTCGATGATAACGAAATTGACCCGCACATCGAGTAGCCAACAACGACGGCGTATCGAGATGAATACGTTAAATTCAAATCCTATGTATCGGAAACACCGTCTTCTTTATATACTCCACCACCGCCATGGCTTCCTTCTCGTTTTTCTCCTTGTCCTCGCCGGTCACGTAAATCTTCATGTCGCGCAGGCCCGCGTTCCATTCGGCGTTGCCCAGAAAGTCGCCGCCCATGCCTATTGACATATCGGATTCCGGCTCGATGCCGCACAGCACGGTCCACGCAAGCGCCCAGCCGCGCGCCGCGTTCTGGGGGTTGTAGCCGCCGCCGCCCACGCCAAGGATCGGCGCGCCTTGCCGCATGACAAGCGGGAGAAGGTCGGCAACGGCGTTGTTGGTCATCCTGAAGTGCGCAAGCGGGTCGGTGGACAGCACATCCATGCCCAGCTCGAGCACGATGACGTCCGGGCGGTACGCCGAAAGCAGCGGCGGGACGATCTCGTTGAACACCCTGCAATACAGGGCGTCATCGGTGCCTGCGGGCAGAGGAACGTTCACGTTGAAGCCGCGTCCGTCGCCTTCGCCGATCTCGTCCTCCCAGCCGCCCCAGGGAAACAGGGTCTTGCCGCTTTCGTGAAGCGACACCGTGAACACGCAGCGGTCGCCGTAAAAGGCGGCCTGGGTGCCGTTGCCGTGGTGCACGTCGAGGTCGAGGCAGAGCACCTTCTTGCCCGCCTTGACGAGCGCCATGCACCCGAGCACGACGTCGTTGACATAACAGAATCCGCCGGCCTTGTCCGCAAAGGCGTGGTGATACCCGCCCGACGGGTTAAAGGCCATGTGGACGCCCTTGTCGAGGATGAGACGCGCGCCGGTGACCGTTCCTCCGGCGGCAAGCGCGGCATACGAATACAGGCCGCCGAAGACCGGGGTGTCGGGCGTGCCCAGGCCGGCAAAAAGGTCCGATGCGTCAATGTCGCCCGCCGAGACGCGCTTGAGCCGCTCGATGTAATCGGGCGTATGGAACCAGGCTATTTGCTCGTCGGAAAGCCGCTGCGGCGCGACCTCGGCGCGGTTGCCGCCGGCATAGCAGCCGTCTTTAACCAGGATTTCCTTGGTAAGGCCGGCGCGCTCGGTTTTGAACGGACACGATTCCGGGTAATGGTATTTCTCTATTTCCGAAGAATGGATAAATGCGAAGCGTGTGGATGCCATGGCGAACCGCTACGAAATGGTGTGCGAAAAATCTACTATCTGCAACAAACGCCCCGGCCCGGGGAAAGGTGAAAAATACGGACGCAGAATGTATTTTTAAAAGTCTGTTCAAAATGAATTTTGAAAATGATATATCGGAAATTCGTCTTGATAGAAAATAACCAAATCGCCGGATAAAAGGACGATAAAAATGAGCTTTGAAAAACTGCTTACTCCCAATTCGGTTGCCGTGGTAGGGGCGTCGGCCAACCCGGACAAGGTGGGGTATGCCGTGCTCAACAACATTATTACCGGAGGATACAAGGGCGCTCTTTATCCGGTCAATCCCAAGGCCGACGAGATACTCGGAAAAAAATGTTATAAAACGCTCTCCGAAATTCCGGGCGAAATCGACAGCGTAGTGGTGGTTGTCAAGCGCGACCAGGTGGTGCCGATCATGGCCGAGTGCGCCGACAAGGCAATCAAGGCGGTCATCATCATCACGGCCGGATTTGCCGAAACGGGCGAGGAGGGAAAGAAGCTCCAGCGGGAAATCACCGAAATCGCGCGCCGCGCCGACATGACCGTGCTCGGGCCGAACTGCCTCGGCGTCATCAACCCGTTTTTCAGGCTCAATGCGTCGTTTGGCCAGCCCATGGGCGAGCCGGGCCCGATCGCCTTTATGTCGCAGTCGGGCGCACTCATCACCGCGGTGCAGGACATTGCGGCAAGCTCCCGCATCGGTTTTTCGCTCCTCGTTTCGATGGGCAACAAGGCGGCGTTTGACGAAGTGCAACTTTTGGAAAACCTCCGCTACGACGGAAACACCAAGGTCATCGCGGCCTACCTCGAAGACATTTCGCGCGGCCAGGACTTCATGCGCGTGGCAGAGCGCGTGGGCAAGCAGAAGCCCATCGTGATCCTCAAGGCGGGCCGCACCCAGGCGGGCGCCCGCGCCGCTTCCTCGCACACGGGAAGCCTCGCCGGCGCCGACGCCGCCTACGACAGCGCGTTCGAGCGCACCGGGGTCATCCGAGTGGATTCGGTGGAACACCTGTTCGATGTGTCAACGGCGCTGGCGTCGCAGCCGCTGCCCGCGGGCGACCGCATTGCCATCGTGACCAACGCGGGCGGCCCCGGCATCATGATGACCGACGCGCTTGAAATGGCTGGCTTGACAGTTGCGAAACTCGACGACGAAACAATCGCCAAGCTCCGCGGCCTGCTGCCGGAGGCGGCGGCGGTACGCAATCCGGTGGACGTGCTCGGCGACGCAAAGGGCGAGCGGTACGGCAGCGCCATGGAAATCCTGCTTGCGAGTCCTGCCATCGACGGGCTCGTGGTGATCCTCACCCCGCAGAAAATGACCGACGACGTGGGCACGGCCAGAGAGATCGTGCGGGTGTCAAAGCAATTCAACAAGCCGGTACTCACCTGTTTCATGGGTGCAAACATCGTGGCTGGGGGCGTTGCGATTCTTCGGGAAAACAAGATCCCCCAGTACGGGATACCGGAGCGCACCGCCAAAACAATGAAGGAAATGGTGGACTATGCCCGGTACAAGGCGCGCAGGCTCCGCATGGTGGAGCGGTTCGCGGTCAACAGAAACCCGGTGATCAAACTGCTGCGCTCGTACCGCAACCGCAATACCCACGAGATCGGCGAGTTCGACTCGAAGGCCATTCTGAAGGCGTACAATTTCGACGTGCCCCGCGGCATCCTCGCCACATCGGTGCCCGAGGCGGTGCGCTTCGCGGCCGAGGCCGGCTTTCCGCTCGCCATGAAGATCTCCAGCCCGGACATACTTCACAAATCGGACGTTGGCGGCGTGCGCATCGGCCTTACGAACACGGCGGCGGTCGAGGACGCGTTCGAGCTCATGATGCTGCGCATCAGGCGCAAGCTGCCCGACGCCGAGATCCGCGGCGTGCTGCTGGAAAAAATGGCCATGGCCGGACGCGAGGTGATCCTCGGCATGAAGCGCGACCCGCAGTTCGGCCCCATGCTGATGTTCGGCCTCGGCGGCATTTTCGTGGAGGTGCTCAAGGACGTCACCTTCGGCCTCGCGCCGGTGACCGCCGCCGAATGCCTCAAGATGATGGAATCCGTCAAGACCTACCGCCTCCTCAAGGGCGCGCGGGGCGAGAAGCCGGTTGATATGGACGCGATCGTGCTCAACCTGCAGCGGCTGTCGCAGCTGGTCATGGACTTTCCCGAAATCGAGGAGGTCGACATCAACCCGCTCAAGGTGGGACAGGAGGGCGACGGCGCCCTGGTGGTGGACGCGCGGATCATCCTTGCAAAGGAGCCGGAATAACATGAACGATTGGAAGGAACGCTACCGGGATAAGTTGACTTATGCGAACGCCGCCATAGGAAAAATCAGGCCCGGCGCCCGCATCTTCATCGGCACGGGCTGCGGACAGCCGCAGCTGCTCGTGGCCGAGCTGGTGTCGGGCAACAACGAGATCATCGACGCGGAGATTTATCATCTGCTCACGCAGGGAGAGGCGCCCTACATCAGCGAGGAATATGTAAAAAAATTCCGCACCTGCAGCTTCTTTCTCGCGCCCAACGTGCGCGAGGGCATCGCCAGCGGCCGCGGCGACTACGTCCCGATATTCCTCTCCGAAATCCCGTCGCTGTTCAAGCAGGGCAGGATCCCGCTTGACGTGGCGCTCATTCAGACCAGCCCGCCCGACAAAAACGGCAACATGAGCCTCGGCATCTCGGTGGACATCGTGAAGGCCGCGGCCGAGAACAGCCTCATGGTGATCGCGGAAGTAAACGAGCGGATGCCGCGCACCTATGGCGATTCGTTCATCCCGGCCGACCTCGTGGACTATATGGTGGAAAGCGACCGTCCCATTATCGAATACAGCCTGCCCCAGCCCGATCCCGCCACCGACGCTATCGCGCGCAACGTGGCCTCGCTCGTGGAAGATGGCGCCACCGTCGAGGTGGGCATCGGCCATATCCCGCAGGCGGTGCTGCGCTACCTTGGCGAGAAGAACGACATCGGCATCCACACCGAAATGTTCAACGACGCAATTATCCCCCTGGTCGAGAAGGGGGTGATCAACGGCAGCCACAAGAGCATCAACCGGGGCAGGATCACGGCGAGCTTCTGCCTGGGCACCCGCAAGCTCTACGACTACATCCATGAAAACCCGATGTTTGAGTTCCGTCCTTCCGAATATGTCAACGACCCGTTCGTTATCGCGCAGCACAACAAGATGGTGGCGATCAACGTCGCCCTCGAGGTCGACATGACCGGCCAGGTGTGCTCCGATTCCATCGGGTTCAACTTCTACAGCGGCGTGGGCGGCCAGGTGGACTTCAACCGCGGCGCGGTGCGCGCCAAGGAGGGAAAGGCCATCATCGCGCTGCCGTCGACCGCCAAGCAGTGGACCAAGTCGCGCATCGTGCCGCGGCTCACCGAGGGCGCGGGCGTCGTGCTCACGCGCGCCGACGTGCATTACGTGGTCACCGAATACGGCATCGCCGAGCTGTTCGGCAAGAACATCCGCGAGCGCGTGCTCGCGCTGGCGCAGGTGGCGCACCCGGATTACCGCAACGAAATCCTCAAAGAGGCCAAGACGCGCAATTACATTTACATGGACCAGAAGGACCTGCCCCTGGCCGGTGTGCCCAAGCCGGGCGAATTCGAGGTTGTCAAGCCGCTCGCCGACGGCACGCAGCTCTTTTTCAGGCCCATACGCGCCACCGACGACAAGCTGTTCCGCGACATGTGCTATGCGCTGTCGGAGCGCTCCATCGCCTTCAGGTTCTTCAAGCCCATCAAGGCGTTCCCGCACCGCTTCATCCAGGACTTCACGGGCGTCGATTTCTCGAAGGACATGGTGATCGTGGGGCTCGTGCAGGACATGGGCGGCGAGCAGATGGTGGGATTGGGCAGCTATCACCTCAACAAGGCGACTAACAAGGCCGAGGTCTCGTTCCTCGTGCGCGACGAATGGCAGGCAAAAGGCATCGGCACCGACCTGCTCGACATGCTCACCGACATCGCGAAGAAGCGCGGCGTGCTCGGGTTCGACGCCGAGGTGCTTGCGCAGAACCAGCCCATGCTCGCGGTGTTTTTCAACTCGGGGTACCAGGTCTCCACCAAGAAACTGGAAGACCTGTATCACATCACCTATAGTTTCAAGGACCAGTGATTCATGAAGGAATTCTGGCTCTGCTTCGTGCCCCTTTTCGTCGCCGTTGACGCCATCGGCGTGCTGCCCCTTTTCATGAACCTGACCGACGGCGTGGAAAAGAAACGGGTGAGAAAAATCGTGCTCCAGGGCCTGGTCACCGCGCTCGTGGTGGCGATCGTGTTTCTTGCGATCGGCGAGCTCATCCTCAAATTTCTCGGGATCACCGTCGCCGATTTCATGGTGGCAGGCGGCAGCCTCCTGTTCGCGTTGTCGCTCTCCGACCTTCTCGCGGTTGAAAAACACCATAGGAAAATCGACGTCCAGGGACTCGGCGCGGTGCCGATCGGCGTGCCGCTCATCGTGGGCCCGGCGGTGCTCACCACGTCGCTGCTTCTCCTGCGTCAATACGGCATGGTCCCCACTATCACCGCCGTCGTGCTCAACGTGGTGATGGCCGGGGTCGTGCTGTGGTTTTCCCAGGCGCTTATCCGCGTCGTGGGCAAGACGGGCGCCAAGACCGTTTCCAAGCTCGCGAGCCTTTTACTTGCGGCCATCGGTGTGATGATGGTGAGAAAAGGAATCATGTTGTTTTTAATACGGTAAAATGTTTTTTTTGTGGGGAGGTCGCCATGCGCCCTTCCAGTTGGGCGCGCAAAATCCCTCGCTCCGGCCCTGTCGCGCTCCACATTATTACCAATAATTTCGCATTTAAAAACTTGCGCGGCCGGTCCTTCTGCCCCCCTCCTGGGTGCAGCCGGGTACCGACAGCTGCAAGTCCGAAATTTCCGCTAGGCGCACCCGTGCAGTTGAAACGGAACCTAATAAATGGATCTTAATTTTTCTTGCATATTTGATTGGGACGGAGTGATCATTGACTCGTCGGGACATCATATTGAAGGCTGGAGAAGGCTTGCCAAAGAAGAACACCTTGTTTTTCCGGAGCATCTATTCAAGCAAAGCTTCGGGATGAAAAACGAGGAAATCATACCGAATTTATGGAAATGGACAAATGACATTTCGGAAATAAGGCGTATTGACAAGAAAAAAGAGGCTATGTACCGGGAGATCATGAAGGAAAAAGGGCTTGTCGCGCTTCCCGGAGTGGAAAAGCTTCTGCGGATTTTAAAAGAGAATAAAATATCCTGCGCCATTGGATCATCAGCTCCCAGGGCGAATATAACGACGGGGCTTGACATTCTAGGATACAATGGTTTTTTCAAGGCGATAGTTTCCGGAGAGGACGTGAAGCTCGGCAAGCCCTCGCCTCAAATATTTCTTGAAGCAGCAAAAAGGCTTAAAGCAAATCCGGAGGAATGTATTGTATTTGAGGATGCGAAAGTCGGGGTGGCTGCGGGAAAGGCCGCGTGCATGAAACTTGTTGCAATAACAAACACCTATCCTGAAAGCGAATTACGCGATGCGGATATTGTCGTTGACAGTCTGGAAAAGATATCATTGATGGATTTAGAACTGCTTTGGAAAAAACGGCTGCTGTCACTCCCGCGTACGCGGGAGTCCAGTCAACAATTAAAACATAGAGTCCCGCTTTCGCGGGAATGACACCTGCAAGGATAAACGACTTACTGATTGAACCGTTGCATGGGTTTTAACTTTGTAACTTTGTCACTCAGTCACTTTGTTTCTTTTTATGGAATCCTCCTCCCAAATCGCCCAGCGCCTCTTCTCCCGCACCACGCACGGCATCAAGCTCGGGCTCCAGCGCATGCAGGCCGCCGCGGAGCGGCTCGGAAATCCCCAGAACGAATACAAGTCCATCCATGTGGCGGGCACCAATGGAAAAGGCTCGGTGTGCGCCTACCTAGAGTCCTGCCTCCGGCACCGCGGATGCGCAACAGGCCTTTTCACCTCGCCGCATATTGTTGATTTCGAGGAACGTTTCATCATCGGCGGCAGGCCTGTGCCGCCGGAAAAATGGGTTGAGGTCTTCCACGATGCAGAGCCCCTTATCAACGAACTCGGCCTCACGTTTTTCGAAGCGGCCACGCTCATCGCCTTTGAGCTTTTCAAACGGGAAAACGTGGAGTGGGCCGTTTTCGAGACAGGGCTCGGCGGCAGGCTCGACGCGACGAACATCCTCATGCCAGAGGTGAGCGTCATCACCAAGGTGGCCCTGGACCATACGGACCTTCTCGGCGGCGACCTCGCGTCCATTGCCAGGGAGAAACTCGGCATTGTCAAGAACGGCGTTCCGCTTGTCATGGCGGAACCAGCCGAGCCGGACATTAAAAAAATTGCCTTGGACTGTTGCTCGCATGACGGGAGTAAATGCCGGTTCGTTTCACGATCAATGGCGCAGGAAACAGGGGACACGGAAGGACTATCGTGGCTTTTGCATCACAACCAAAAATTCCAAGTGCCGCTGGCCGGAAGGTATCAGGTAGAAAATGCATTGCTCGCCATCAAGGCGCTTGCTGCCGCGGGCATCACTGATGATGCTTCCGTCGCAGAGGGCATTCGCAAAACTAAACTGCCTGGGCGATTTCAAAAAATGACTATCAAAGATAAGACCGTAGTGTTTGACGTTGGGCATAATCCCGATGCCGCGAAATCGTTCGCCGAAACGCTCACGGCACAGTTTCTTGATACGGCGGTATGTCTGGTGACGGGCATCATGAAGGACAAAAACGCGGCCGGCATGTTCGAACAGTATTGTAAAAAGGTTTCCAGGATCATTCTGACAAGACCTGATGTTGACAGAAGCGCGGATACGGCGCAATTGCGGCGGGCGATACCTTCGTGGTTCACGGGCGAAGTGGCGGAAGTTCGGAATGTCAATGATGCGGTTAACCGCGCGCTTGATTGTCGGGAAAAGGTGGTTTGCATTGCCGGATCGTTTTATACGGTCGGGGAGGCGATGAAGGCATTGGGGTTGAAGCCGTATTGACATGAATTGGATGGAAAAATACGGAAGTAGATGAGATTGACAAAGGGAAATAAGGTTTATCGGCGTTGTCAATTTGGGACGAGGGTTTTCATGCTTATCCGCTTTTATTCATGGATGACAAGTGCTAAATAGGTTGAAAAGAAATAAGCGCATAATGTAGAATATTGAGTAAGTATTTTGGCGCTATCAATTGGCTTATTTTCTCACCAAAGGACATCTCATGAAGAAAAAAGGTTTATTTGCATGCGGCATTGCCTGCGCCGCAGTTCTTTTCACCAATTGCACCACCGGGACCATAGAGCCCCATCCCGGTGCCACACTCCGGATCGACAATAATTCCACCGGCGACATCGGATGGGTATATATGTCGACCAGTTCAACCTCGATAGGAACAAATAGAATAGAAGGCGTTACGATTCCCGCGGGGACGGTCTATGACATCACCAAACTCGCTCCGGGATACTATGATGTGCGGGCCGTGCATACATTAACGTTCGACACCGCCTGGACCGGAGCGACCCTCACGGCGGGAACCACCTACACATGGTCAATATCGAATAGTGATTTTTACGGCGGTCTCCAGATCACCAATTCATCCTCGTATACCTTCGTCAATGTCTATTTATCCCAGGACAACACCACGTGGGGAAGCGATTGGCTGGGTAATAATTCCATCGCCCCGAACAGTTCGTACACGATTCCCAGCGTTCCCAGGGGATATGTCAACATGAAGGTGGTGACGTCCGCCTCCGATATTTATTGTTTGCAGCTGCTTGACATTCCAGACGACGGCTCATTGCAAATCGAGCTTTACAACAGCGATTTCTTGACCACCCCGAACGGAAGCCTGAAGGTCGTGAACAATTCGTCGTCCCTGGTTGAATACCTGTACATGCGCGCCACCGGCACCACAACGTGGAGCGGTGATCAGCTGGGAACCGCATCAATCTATCCAGGCGACCAATACCAGATCAACGGGATTGCCCCTGGCATGTATGATTTTCGCGTCGAGGATTCGTATCAGACCTATTCAGCTGAAATTGACAGCCAGAGCGTCAGCGCGGGGCAGCTGCTGTCATGGAAGGTGAGTGCGCTGAATTGAGGAGCGTTAGTTGACCGGCGACAATGAAGTCGGAAGATTACTCGATCATTTGAATAAAAGCCCCCGCATGTGCAGGGGCTTTTATTTTGCGGAGAACTCGTGAGGACATGTTATCTACCTCCCGAAGTGCCAGCCAGGCCGCAACGCTTTTTTGCTTGATAATTGAACGATTCAGTTTTGCCGTTGAATACCCAGATCTTTTTTTATTTTTCAAGAGACTAATTTGATGTCTTACTTTTTGGCATTTTGCCCGATTTCTCCATCTTTTTCCCCTAAACAAGTTTTAACTATTGTATTTTTTTAAAGTTGGATCTAAATTCTCGTTTTCAAATTTAAAAAGTATCGCGGGAGTTTTAGCTCTTTGATTTATTGCACATTGCTCAACCCTGCTCTCGACGTCATGTATGACATTGCAGAGCTCAAGCCCGGCGTCACCATGACCGATGTGCCGAGCCAGATATTCCCCGCTGGAAAGGGGATCAATGTTGCATCCGTGGTTAAAACGCTCGGCGAGGACGTGACGGTCGTCGGCATTGTTCCCGAATACAGCAACAAGCAGTTCACGGAATATCTCAACCGTCTCGGGGTATCGTCTCGGTTTTTCAGCGTAAAGGGAAGTGCGCGGATCAACGCCACGATCCTGGAAAACGCGAATGGCGGCACGACGCATATCAGCAGCGCAGGCGCACAGCTTACCACCCGCGTGCAGGACGAGGCGCTGCATTTCATCCGCTCGTACATGTCCGAAGGCGACCTGTGGGCGTTTTCGGGGAGCCTGCCGCGCGGTTTTGAAAGCGACTCGTACCGGAAGCTGGTGCGCTTCTGCCGGGAAAAGGGCTGCGCCACCATGCTTGACAGCAGGGGAGACGCGCTCAGGGTGGGGATGCGCGCCAAACCCGCGATGGTAAAGCCCAATCTCGCCGAGCTCGAGCAGTTTTTCGGCGAGCAGATTCAGGGCGTGCACCATATCGCGCTCAAGGGAAAGCGGCTGGCCGACATGGGCGTCGAATACGTTTTCATCTCGCTCGGCTCCGACGGCATGATCGCGATTCACGACAACGACTGCCTGCTGTGCAGCGCGCCGGCGGTGAAGGTGATAGACCAGGTCGGGGCAGGCGACGCGCTCGTGGGCGGCCTGCTCGTGGGGCATTCGAGAAAATTTTCCTTTCCGGAAATGTGCCGCATGGCGGTCGCCTGCGGCGTTTCAAAGGCAATGCACCGCGGGCCGGGAAACATCACCCGCGACGAGGTGTGGCAATTCATGGAGGAAGTGAAAGTGAGAGCGATATGAGAAATTATTTCGAGACAAAACGGATCCTGGTGACCGGCGGCGCGGGGTTTCTCGGTTCGCACCTGTGCGACCGGCTCGTGAAAGAGGGCAACGACGTGGTGTGCCTCGACAATTTCTTCACCGGAAGCAAGAAAAACATCGAGCACCTCATCGGGCTCAAGAACTTCGAGCTGGTGCGGCACGACGTCACCATTCCGATTTTAATGGAGGTGGACCAGATTTACAACCTGGCATGCCCCGCCTCGCCGGTGCATTACCAATACAACCCGGTAAAAACCATCAAGACGAGCATGCTGGGCGCCATCAACATGCTGGGCCTGGCAAAACGGGTGAAGGCGCGGGTGCTGCAGGCCTCCACGTCGGAGGTGTACGGCGACCCGGACGTACACCCGCAGCGGGAAAACTACTGGGGCCACGTGAACCCCATCGGCCTGCGCTCGTGCTATGACGAGGGCAAGCGCGTGGCCGAGACGCTGTTCTTCGACTACCACCGTCAGAACAAGGTTGACATACGCGTCATGCGCATCTTCAACACCTACGGTCCGCGCATGCATCCCAACGACGGCAGGGTCGTATCGAACTTCATCATGCAGGCGCTGCGCAACGAAAAACTGACATTGTACGGCGACGGGAGCCAGACCCGCTCCTTCTGCTACGTTGCCGACCTTATCGACGGCATGGTGCGGCTCATGGAGCAGGACGATATTGTCGGGCCCGTGAACATCGGCAACCCGGGCGAGTTCGCCATAAAGGAACTCGCCGAGCAGGTGATACAACTCACAGGAAGTAAATCGGGCATCGTGTACAAGCCGCTGCCCTCGGACGATCCAAAGCAGCGCTGCCCGGACATTACCTTGGCAAAGAAGAAACTCCGCTGGCAGCCGAAGGTCAAACTGGCCGAGGGATTAAAAAAGACAATTGATTATTTCAGGTCAACTGTTCAGGAAAAGAGAAAATAGCCACAAGGCTCCAGATCAGTTTGAAGTTGAGAGTTGGAAGTTGAAAGTGACTTGACTTATTGCATTGCTTCCAACTTTTAACATTCAACCTCCAACTTGTTTTGCCTTTCTCTGTGTCCTCCGCGTCTCTGGGGCGATCTTTTTTGAGAATTAAAGGAGCAACGAGTGTCCGACTATAAGCCCGGTGAAATCGAACCTAAATGGCAGACGCGATGGCGCGAAGCAAACCTGCATAAAACCGTTTTCGACCCGAAAAAACCAAAATACTACGCACTCGATATGTTTCCCTATCCGTCGGGCTCTGGCCTGCACGTCGGGCATTGCGAAGGCTACACGGCCACCGACATCATCACGCGCTTCAAGCGCATGCAGGGTTACAACGTGCTGCATCCCATGGGATGGGACGCGTTCGGCCTGCCTGCCGAAAATTACGCGATAAAGACCGGGATCCATCCCCGCGTCACCACGGAAAATTCCATTGCCAATTTCAGGCGCCAGATCGATTCGGTGGGGTTCTGCTACGACTGGGACCGCGAGGTGAACACGACCGACCCCGCTTATTACAAATGGACACAGTGGATTTTTCTGCAGCTTTTCAAAAAGGGACTGGCGTATGAAGGCGTCGCGCCCATCAACTGGTGCCCGTCGTGCAAGACCGGGCTTGCGAATGAGGAAGTGAAGGCGGGCCTGTGCGAGCGGTGCGGGACCCAGGTGGAGCGCAGGGCGCTGCGCCAGTGGCTGCTCGCCATCACCAAATACGCCGACCGGCTGCTCGAAGACCTCAAGGAGGTTGACTGGCCGGAATCGACCCTGCTGATGCAGAAAAACTGGATCGGCCGTTCCGAGGGCGGCGAGGTGGTTTTCACCCTGGCCGGCGGCGCCGCGGACGGGCGGGAACTCCGGGTTTTCACCACGCGCACCGACACGCTCTACGGCGCGACCTACATGGTGCTGTCACCGGAGCACGCGCTCGTTGAAAAGATCACGACGCCTGGGAAAAAGGCGGAAGTGCTTGCGTATCAGGCCGCGGCGCGCAAGAAAAGCGACCTTGAGCGCACCGAGCTTTCAAAGGAGAAAACCGGCGTGTTTACAGGCGGGTATGCGATCAATCCCGTGAACGGAAAAAAGATTCCGGTATGGATCGCCGATTACGTGCTCGCAACGTATGGCACCGGCGCCATTATGGCAGTGCCCGCGCATGACGAGCGCGACTTCGAATTCGCGACGGTTTACGGCATTCCCATCATCGAGGTGGTGCGGCCCGTTGACGGCGCGACAACGCTGCCCGGCGCCGCATACGTGGGCGAGGGTGTAAACGTAAATTCGGGCGATCTTGACGGATTGCCGACCGCGCAGGCAAAGGAAAAGATAACCGCGCAACTCGCCGCGAAAGGCCTGGGGAAAAAGGCGGTCTCGTACCGTCTGCGCGACTGGCTGTTCTCGCGCCAGCGCTACTGGGGCGAGCCCATCCCGCTCGTGCATTGCCCGAAATGCGGCATTGTCGCGGTGCCTGATGAAGAACTGCCGGTCAAATTGCCGGAGGTCGAAAAGTTCGAGCCGTCAGGCACGGGCGAGTCGCCGCTTGCCACGATCCAGGCATGGGTGAACACGAGTTGTCCTACATGTAAAGGGCCTGCAAAACGCGAAACCAACACCATGCCCCAATGGGCCGGTTCGTGCTGGTATTACCTCAGGTATCTTGACGCGCACAACAACAAGGAGCCGTGGAACAAAACGGCCGAGAAGAACTGGATGAACGTGGACCTGTACGTGGGCGGCGCGGAGCACGCGGTGCTGCACCTGCTCTATGCGCGTTTCTGGCACAAGGTGCTTTACGATATTGGATGGGTTTCCACAAAGGAACCGTTCAAAAAGCTGCGTCACCAGGGGACCGTGCTTGCCAGAACATTTAGAGACAGTTCCGGCAAGTATCATGAATTTTCCGAGGTCGAATTCAAAGGGGAAGAGGCTTATCACAAGTCAAGCGGAGAAAAGTTGAAGGGCGAAATAGAAAAAATGGCGAAGTCGAAGCTTAACGGCATCAACCCCGACGACGTGATACGGCAGCACGGCGCGGACACCTTACGGCTGTACGAGATGTTCATGGGCGATTTCGAGCTGCCCAAGCCGTGGGACCCGCGCGCCATCGAGGGGTGCAACCGCTTTCTGCGCAGGATTTTCAGGATGGTCGACGAATTCGACCCTGCCGGGGCTCCGAAGGAAGACCTGCATCTCCGGCTGCGCCATCGCACCATCAAGCAGGTGCACGCCGACCTTGACAGGATGCAGTTCAACACCGCGATCGCACGCATGATGGAATACCTCAACGAGCTGACGTCCCAAGGCGCCGCCCGCGAAGATTTGGTCGTGCTCGTCAAGCTCATCGCGCCGTTTGCCCCGCACCTTGCCGACGAGGCATGGGAGAAACTGGGGAACAAGGGATTTGTGCTGAACCAGGAATGGCCCAAATTCGACGAGGCGCTCACCGTGGAGGACACGATCACTATTGTGGTGCAAGTGAATGGAAAATTGCGGGGAGACTTCTCGACATCGAAAAACGCGACCCAGGAACAGTTGAGGGAAGCTGCGCAGCAGGTTGACAAGGTAAAGCCGCATCTGGAAGGAAAAGCAATCAAAAAGATAATTGTTGTGCCAGGGAAGCTCGTGAATATTGTAGTCGGATGATTAATAATCTTTTTATTGCAGGATGCCGGACAGGCGCCATAGAAGTGTTGCTTGAATTGATAGTTTGCCGCCGCGTTAGGCCGGACTGGAGTGGTGAGCTAGAGCGAATTGCCGGCCGGCCCGGCCGATAGGCATCGGGCGGTCCGGCAACGAGGCCGGTAGGCCGAGCCCGGAAGGAGGGCCGACCCGAGCCGGAGTCTTGACGATGGCGTGGGCACGCCCAGATTTATTTCCTTATTTAATAGAAGATATGCATCCAGTCATTGTCGCGACAAACAATCAAGGAAAGCTCCGGGAGATCAAGGAAATTTTATCCGGCGCACCGTTTGAGCTTACCGCTTTAAAAGACCATTTTGATCCGGTTCCCTCGATCCCGGAAACCGGAAAAACATTTTACGAAAACGCGGCCCTCAAGGCGCGCTGGGTGTTCGACAGAAAGAAAATCTGGTCCCTTGCCGACGATTCAGGGCTCCAAGTCGATTGTCTGAACGGAATGCCCGGCGTTCAGAGCGCGCGGTATGCGGGCGAACACGCAACTGACCAGGACAAGGTGAAAAAACTGCTCGCCGCGATGAAGGACTGCCCGCCGGAAAAACGCACGGCGCGGTTCCGGTGCGTGATCGTCATGAAATTTTCCGACAACGACGAGCTTTGCGCCGAAGGGGTCTGCGAGGGAAGCATGGGCTATGCGCCGGAAGGGACCAACGGATTCGGATATGATCCCGTTTTCTTTCCAAAAGGATACGACCGGACCTTTGCGCAGCTTGACGCCGTTACAAAAAATGCCATAAGCCACCGGGGAAAGGCGCTTGCGGCGCTGTGGAGAAGCCTGCATGACAGATTCGGAAAAGAATGGATCAACGGCCGGGACTAAAATCCTGGTCGTCGACGACGACAAGAACGCCGCTGCATACATCGCCGACCTGCTGCGCGGCGCCGGCTTTCGCATAAGCGTGTGCAGCAGCGGCCCCGATGCGCTCGAATTTGTCAAGAAGCAGCCCGCCGACCTTGTCCTCCTCGACGTGCGCATGCCGGGCATGGACGGCTTCGAGGCCGCCCGCGAGATGAAAAAGATTTTCGGGAAGAACAACTTCGTGCCCATCATCTTTCTCACCGCCGTGGCGGGCCAGAACGAGAAAATAGCGGGGCTGAAACTCGCCGACGATTTCATCACCAAGCCGTTCAACGCCGACGAGCTCCTCGCGCGCATCAGGGTGATGCTCCGCATCCGCGGGCTGCAGCGCGAATTGCTTGTGTCAAAAAGCAAGTACGAGGAGGAGCAGCGGATCGCACGCGCCCAGCTGTACCGCTCGGCGCGGCTGGCGTCCATCGGCACCTTCGCGTCGGGCGTCGCGCACGAGTTCAACAACCCGCTCACCGCCATCCTTGGATTTTCGAGCGCGCTCGTGGAACGCATGCGAAAAAAGGAAACGGTGGACCCCGACGAACTCGAGCAGTACCTGGGCATTATCAACGCCGAGACGTTGCGCTGCCGCGACACGGTGGACAACCTTTCGCGGTTCGCGCGGGAAGGCGATACGCAGATCCGCGAGTTCCCGCTCGGCGAATGCGTGGACGGCGCGTGGAAGCTGGTCAAGACGCGGGCGGCGAAAAAACGTATCGAAATCGCGGTGAACATCCCCGCCACAATGCGCGTAAAGGCCGATTTGCAGAAATTGCAGCAGGCCATGGTATATGTGCTCACCAACTCGCTCGATTTCTGCGGGGAAGGAAGCACGGTGTCCATTTCCGCGGAATCCGACGAAGGGTTCGCACGGGTCATCATCGCGGACAACGGCCCGGGCATTCCCGCAGCGGTCCTTCCCAAGGTGTTCGACCCGTTTTTCACCACCAAGCAGGTGGGACAGGGCATGGGCCTGGGGCTCGCCATGTGCCATGTCATCATGGAGGAATGCAGCGGCGCGATCGACGTTTCGAGCGAGGCGGGCAAGGGGACCACGGTGGTGCTGGAAGTCCCGGTCGCTTGACATGAGCGAATAGTTACGGGACGCCGAAAACGGTAAGAAAGGCTGATCTATGGCACGAAAAGGCAAACTGCTTGTCGTTGACGACGAGGAAAGCCTCCGCTTTCTTCTCGGCAGGGAGCTGGCGCGCGAAGGATACACCGTGGACGTCGTCCCCGGCGGTGAAGAGGCGCTTTCGCGCCTCCGCGAGAACCCGTACAGCGTGGTGCTCCTCGACATCGTGATGCCCGGCATGGACGGCATCGCCGTGCTCCGCGCCATGAAGGCCGAGAATATCCCCTCGGAAGTCATCATGCTCACGGGAAACGCCACGCTCGAAAACGCCATCGAATGCATGAAGCTGGGCGCGTTTGAATATGTCAAGAAGCCGTATCAGCTCAACGAGCTCGTGATCCACATCGAGCGCGCCATCGAGCACGGCCAGAGCCAGCTCGAGCGGAGCATGCTGCGCGAGCAGGTGCGCAAGACCGCCTACGGCGGCGGGATCATCGGCAAAAGCAGGGAGATCCGCGAGCTCCGGGCCATCGTCGGCCGCGTGGCGCCCTCGCAGAGCAACGTGCTCATCCTCGGCGAGAGCGGCACGGGGAAGGAGGTGGTCGCGCGCTCCATCCACGAGCAGAGCCAGAGCGGCGACATGCAGTTCGTCGCCGTGAGCTGCGCGTCGCTCCCCGAGAATCTCATCGAGAGCGAGCTGTTCGGCTATGAAAAGGGCGCATTTACCGACGCAAAGGCCCAGAAGCGCGGTCTCGCCGAGATCGCCGACGGCGGCACCCTGTTCCTCGACGAGATCGGCGAACTGCCGCTCGCGTTCCAGGCAAAGCTGCTGCGGTTCCTCGAGACCGGTCAGATCCGCCGCGTGGGCGGCACCAAGGACATCAGCCTCAACGTGCGGATCCTCTGCGCCACCAACCGGGACCTCGAAAGGCTCGTTGAACAGAAGCAGTTCCGCGACGACCTGTATTACCGGCTCAACGTGCTCTCGATCACGGTGCCGCCGCTGAGGAAGCATGGTGAAGACATCCCGATGCTCGTGGAAAGCATGATGCGTTCGCAGGGATTTTCGGGCACTTTCGATGAAAGCGCGATGGAGGTGCTCGAGAATTACGACTGGCCCGGCAACATCCGCGAGCTCAGGAACGTCGTGGAGCGCACCTGCATTTTATGCCAGGGCGGCGCGATCACCGCGGCAGACGTGTCGTTTTTAAAAACGCGCGCCAGGCCCGAGGGAAGGGCGGCGGACGCCGCCCCGGCGCCGGCCGATGCGGTCATGGCGCCCTTGAGCGAGGTCGAGCGCAGGCACATCATCGCGGTGTTGAAATTTGTCAAGGGGCACAAGGGCAAGGCGGCGGAGATACTGGAGATCAATCCGAAGACGTTGTACCGGAAGATCAAAGAGTATAATATCGTGCCGGTGTACGAATAATAAATATCTTTTTTTTACAAGGGGGGAGGTTCAGCCTGCATCATAATTACCCAAACAATCATGGCGCTTGCCGGTCACGGCACCGGTTCTACCCCTTCGGGTACTTCTCCCTCGTCAGGGATTTCCAAGGGTCACAAGGGTCGTCCCTCCGGTCTCGCCTTCGGCTCGGGCTGCCACGGCGCGATGCCGCTGAGCGGCGTCCGGGCAGCACCGCGCTTTAGCGACGGCCTTCGGTCGCTCCTGGCGCGGAACATTCAATTTATTTATGCTTTACATGCCGGACGATAAACCAGGTAAGTCCCGCCAGCAGCAGCACCACCACCACGACATCCACGATGTGGCTGTATTTCATCACCACTTCCCAGTTCTGCTTTAAATAGAGGCCGCAATAGGTGAGAAAGGCGTTCCAGATTCCGGCGCCGAGTATGGTGTAGATGATGAAAGTGACGAAGTGCATTCGTCCGGTACCGGCCGGAATTGAAATAAGATGCCGTACCACGGGAATGAACCGGCAGACCAATACCGTAAGCGGTCCTCGTTTTTTAAAGAACGATTCGGTGATCTCAAGGTCGTGCCGGTTAAGCAGCAGGTATTTGCCCCATTTGTTGACAAAAGGCATTCCGCCGTACCGTCCGATCGCGTACGACAAGAGCGACCCGGCGATGCTTCCCAGCGTCGAAGCGATGATGACCGCGGCCATGCTGAACCTGCCCGTGGCGACGTGGAAGCCGGCAAACGGCATGACCGCCTCGCTCGGCACGGGGAGTACCATGCTCTCCATGGTCATGAGGAGAAAGACGCCGGGATATCCCGACGCGTCGATCAGTTTGATGGCGAATCCGGCTATAATTGCGGTGATGCTCATAACAAAATAGCGACACGTTGAAAGTTTAAAAAGGTTTTTGTTCGATTGCCTTGCTTTCAACTTTCAACTTTTAACTTCCAACTTGTTATTGTTTTCCTCTGTGTCTCTGTGGCTATCTTATCTTTTATCCGGATCAATCCAACCCTTTTCGCCGATGAGCGGCACGAATACAACGCTCCCGGCCTTTGATTTGTCAATGCCGTCTTCGCGTTTTTCGTACACTTCCAAATCCTGGACGCTCCGGTCGCCGGCCGGGATCACCATCCTGCCGCCGACGGCGAGCTGGTCGACGAGCTCCTGCGGGATGGCGGGCGCGCCCGCGGTCACGATGATCCTGTCGAACGGCGCGTGCTGCACCCAGCCGCGCGTGCCGTCGCCGGTCTTGAACACGATGTTTTCGTATCCCATGCCGCGCAGGCGCTTGAGCGCGGCCGCGGCAAGCTCCCGGTTCCGTTCCACGGTGTAAACGCGGCGCGAGAACTGCGCGAGGATGGCGGTCTGGAACCCCGAGCCGGTGCCGATCTCGAGGATCTTCTGGTCTTTTTCAATCCTGAGGATCTGCGTCATCAGCGCGACCACGTACGGCTGCGATATGGTCTGGCCGCTGCCGATGGGAAGCGCGTTGTCGTCGTAGGCCTGCGCGTAGAGCATTGTGTCAACAAAGAGGTGGCGGGGTACCCTGCGGAACGCATCGAGCACGCTCTCATCGCTGATGCCTTTTTCACGCAGGATTTTTATGAGGCGCTCGCACGCGATCTCTGGCTTCAGCGTGTACATTCGTTTTGGCTTTTGCTCCGCAGTTCGGCAGAAACGGTTATCACCGCCCGCAGCCACCGCAGGGTGTCTGCGACGTGGGAAATATGGCTTCGGGAAGAGAAATATAATGTCTGCACCGGCACGAATTCGATTGAAAATCCGGCGCCGCAGGCCCTCATGATGATTTCCGATTCCATTTCGAAGCGCTGATACCTGCACGGCACCGCGGCAAGGCACGCCGCGGAATACGCCCTGAACCCACATTGACTGTCGAGAATCCTGCGGCGGGTGAGCAGCGACAGGAAAAGGGAGGTGAGCGTATTGGAGATGATCCGGGCAACGGGCATTTTCCCGGGCATCATCGAACGCCGGCCGATGATGATTCCCGAACGGGGCGCATCGCTGATCCGTTTGAGGAACAGGGGAAGGTCGTTTACCGAATGCTGTCCGTCGGCGTCCACGGTGATGATCCACGAGGCGTTTTTGAGCGATAGCAGGTGGCGGAATCCTTTTAAAAGCGCCGCGCCCTTTCCCCGGTTGACAAGGTTCGAGACATACAGTACTTCGTGCTTTGCCGCCACCATGTCGGTGCCGTCGTGGGAGCCGTCGTCGGCCAGGCAGACGTTGGCTGCCGGTACCGTTGCAAGGAGGCTCGGCAGGAGCCGGTCCAGCGCTGCGGCCGCTTTATAAGCGGGAATGAGAACGAAAACGCCGGAAGGCCAGGGAGTATTTTGTTGCGTCATAACGACAGGGCCCGCTGCAATTGCGCGGTGAAGCGCTCAACGCGGCTTTCATCGCGGCAAAAGTCCAAAGCGTTGATGGAATCCTTTAGGGTGACCGTAATATGCGAAAACGGTTTTGGAATCATGAAGCGGTCCCATGAGTTGAGCCGCCAGGCGCGCCGCGCTTCGGCGGTCACCGGATACAATGGCGCATGCGTCATCATGGCGATCATCGCCGCTCCCGGTTTCACCTGTTCGCGGGGGCCGCGCGGCCCGTCCGGTATGATCACGACGTTCTGCCCGCTTTCAAGCGCGCGCATGCATTGCCTGAGCACAGCGATCTGCCCCCGGGTGGAAGACCCGCGTATGGTCTGATGGTTCCAGCGCTGCGCGATTGCGGTGGCGCGGTCGCCGTCTTTGCTGGCCGAAACCACCGCGGTCACGCCGACCCCCCTGAAGATATAAGAAAGCGGAAGGATGTGCGAGTGCCAGAAACAGAAAATGACGCCCTTGCCCCTGCAGGTGAATGGGTCGATCTCACGGGTTCCCTGCACCGAATACCGCCACGTTCTGCCCAGAAGCGAGCCTAAAAGCCAGAGCGGCCCGCTCACCATGTCGAGGGGGATTTTTTTTTGAGTGCCTGAGGTGGATTGCATAAATCAAAACAATAATATAAATCATGTCGTTTGTTTTTTAAGGAATGCCGCGTTTTGCCGTTGATGTTTGAAGGTTGACGGGAACAGCGGCGGCGCCGCGGCAATAACGTATCGGCTCATTTAAAAAGGTAACCGAAGGCTCAAAGTCGTCGTCTCACAAATGAGGTAACCAAGACTTGTTTGAAAATGGCTTTGAGTTTTCGTTCTATTGCATCTTTGAGAGAAAATGGATTCAGTTCTGTATG